>OMVH01000299.1 GCA_900314365.1 uncultured Prevotella sp.
ATCGATGCCGACATGATGCGCGACATGGCTGAGGCTACCGGCAAGGATGCCACTGTCTACCAGAAGATGGGCGAAGAAGCCCGCAAATATCTGAGGGATAACTTCCTCACACAGGATGGCAAGTTTGTCTGCGACATCCTCAACACCATGCAGACCCCTGCCCTCTTTGCACTGAAGAACAACCTCGTGGAAGGCAAGGCCAAGGACGACATGATAGCTCGGTTGCGCGAGAACTTCAAGCAGCACGACAACTGTCTGCAGACCGGCTTCTTAGGTACCTCCATCCTGATGCAGACACTCACCGACAACGGTATGGTGGACATCGCCTACGAGCTGCTCTTCCAGCGGAAGAACCCGAGCTGGCTCTACTCCGTCGACAATGGAGCCACTACCATCTGGGAGCGTTGGAACAGCTACATGAAGGACAAGGGCATGGGCCCAAGCGGCATGAACAGCTTTAACCACTATGCTTACGGCAGCGTGGCTGAATGGATTTGGGAAACTGCTGCCGGCATTGCCGCCGACCCGGCTGAGCCAGGCTTCAAGCACATCATCATGAAACCGGTTCCCGACAAGCGTCTCGGCTCACTCAATGCCACCTATCGCTCTGCTGCCGGCATCATCAAGAGCTCTTGGAAATACGACGGTGACAAGTGGGTTTGGAACTTCACCGTTCCCGAAGGAGCTACCGCCACAGTAACCCTTCCGGGCGAGACCACCTCGAAGGAATATAAGGCAGGCAGCTACAAAGTGGTGAAGTAAGAGTCCACGCACTTAGTTTAATAAAGGTATAGAAAATCCTCCAAGCTTCGCCACACCCATGTGGAAAGCCTGGAGGATTTTATGTCTATGAACCAAACAATTGTTGGCCGTTTGGGCAACTATTGTTAGGCCTTGTGGCAGTGAAGCACAAGAGAATCTTATGCGCATCAATATTATCTTGCTCAACATCAGTCTTCTGCACCTGAATCGTTTTATGAAGCGCCGAACATGCACTAGAAATGCCCGCTGCACCGATTTTATTTGTATAGGCTGAATCGTTTTTAGCAATTTGCCGTCAAGAGATTTGGAATCTCAAAATTAAGTTGTAACTTTGCCTGCATATCGGAACTGCTTTCCCCTCTATTCAAGAAGATAAGAAATGTCTGTTACACCCATTCATAAGAACATCGTCACAGTACTGGTACTGCTTTGTCTTCTACCTCAGCCAGCCACAGCATCCAAAGATGAACTGTCTGGGTGGCTTGACCGGTTGGATAAGAGTCTGGCCGAAACACCCAAGTATGAAGAGCAATACTTACAGCAAATCACAAATCTGAAACAACTCCTTACCGGGCACGAATCCCCAGACACCAGATTTGATGTCTGCCATCAAATTTATCATGCTTACCAAAGCTACAGAGCAGACTCGGCGCTGATCTATGCCTACCGATGTCTCGATATCGCCAAACAAATGAAGCGAACCGATTACACCGCGTTGGCAGAGTGTGACATTGCCGCCATCTCTGTTTCAACAGGCGACAACATACTGGCCTACAATCTTCTAATGTCAATTCATCCAGACCGCCTCCCAGTATGGCTGAAAAAGATATACTACCAGACAAAGAGCAAGTTTTGGGTAGAGCGGTCAAATTACATAGGTTACCAACCCAGTCACTCCATCTATGAGACGGAACTAAACTCAACCCTCGACTCACTCATTGCCTTGTCGAAACCAGGAAGCGCAGAGTGGTATGCCTATAAGGGCACCAAGTCAGCGCGCCAAAACCGTCACCGTGAAGCCATTGAATTCTTCCATCAGGCTCTCGCTGACACCAGTCAAGACAAACACATTCGCGCCATGAGACTGGCAGAGATGGCATGGTCGTGGTACCATCTTGGCAACAAGCGCCAGGCTACCATAGCTTTCATACAGTCGGCCATACTTGACAACGAGTCGACCACGCGCGAGATTACCTCCCTCTATCAGGTGGGCAATCTCATCCGGCAAATAGATGATGTGAGAGCAAGCCGGTATGTCACGCAGGCACTCTCATGGCTCGACTTCTACAACGCACAAATTCGTTTCGTCGAGATCGGCAAGATTCTGCCTGTCATTGCGAAAGAACGCTTCGAAGCACTGCGCAGTGAGCGCAACTTGTTAATTGCCGTTATCATACTGACCATCTTACTAACAGCCTTCTCGACTCTCGGATACATCTATATTCGCAAGCAAAACCTGAAGTTAAAAGCGACACAGGCACTCAACGTCCAGCATTTGGCCCGTATAAAACAAGCCAACGATAAGTTGAAGGAAGCAAACCGCATAAAGGATGAGTATATAGGACGGACGCTCTACGACACGTCCGAGTTCATTGGCTATTTGGAACACCTATTTAACAAAATAAGCCGTTCACTCATTACCAAGCATTACGACGAGATAGGCTCCACCGTAAGCCAGGACAAGCTCAGCGAGGAACGGAAAAACATGTTTGGCAACTTTGACAAAACATTCCTTGCACTGTTTCCGGACTTCGTGGATAAATACAACTCCCTTTTCGATGAGCCTGATAGGAAAAAGTCCTGCGAAGCAAACCAACTGACAAGCGAAATGCGCATCTTCGCTCTTATTCGCTTAGGTATAAAAGACAGTGAGCGCATAGCTCGTTTCCTGGGTTACTCGGTCCACACCGTCAATACTTATAAGACTCGAGCAAAGAATCGATCGAGAATACCCAATGAGGAGTTCGAGCCAAAAGTTATGAGCTTTTGACTTCCAAGAATCAGTCTATATTACACACTCTTTTTTCCTTTACCCGTTGAAGCATTTCAACGGGCAAAGGTATACCCCATCAAATACCAAGGCAACCTTTTTAATCACAATCAAGAATCTTTTCTATCAGCGACGACATTCCCCCCACGCAACGGCATTCCTAACCCCCCAAATAGACAGACAACAATTCGTCAACTGCTCCTTTTATCAACCAAAGTTTTAATACAACAAAATGGACCTTACGTATATAAGTCTATGGTATAAAGTTACTTATAAAAATATAACCTCAGAATAACTAATACATTTCCCGCTACTTTTTGCAGCACGAAGTGCTTTTACTAATTTTGCCAACAGAAGATTAATAATAACTAAAATTAAATGAAGCATAATCACACAAGAGCTACCCGCCATTGCCGTGAGAAGAAATTCTTCGGCATTGCGTTGCTTTCTGCTGCAATGCTGTCAGCCAGCGGCCCTGCTATCGCATCGGTCACTCCTTCGAACAGCACATATAGTGTAGACCAGCAGAAGAAAGTAAAGGTGACAGGTGTTGTCACCGATAAAAACCGTGAGCCACTCATTGGTGTCAACATCACTGTAGTGGAATCCAAAGGTTCCATTCGCGCCGTCACTGATGTAGATGGCATGTTCACTCTCATGATTCCAGCCGGACATCAGACACTGCGATTTTCTTATGTAGGCTACAAGGATCAGAACATAACCGTAACGGGTTCCAAAATCCTTGACATACAAATGGAAGAAGTATCAAACCAGCTTAACGATGTCGTCGTTGTAGGCTACAGCACCCAAAAGAAGGCATCGGTAGTAGGGTCCATCCAGACCATTGAGCCCGAGGAACTTCACTATGGCACCAGTCGCGATATGACCAACAACTTGGCAGGAAAGCTCTCAGGAATCATTGGCATACAACGTTCCGGAGAGCCTGGCTACGACTCCTCCAACTTCTGGATTCGCGGTATCAACACCTTTTCGGGCAGCAATAACCCTCTCGTGC
>OMVH01000297.1 GCA_900314365.1 uncultured Prevotella sp.
ATTATATCGTTGCTAACAGCTTCGAGGGAGATAGCAATCATACAGGTGCCGCTTTACGCTCTGCTCATCTACATCCGTTACTGGAAAGGATCTTCCAAAAGAAAGAAAGCCATGCTTGCAGGCATTGCCGTTGTTGTTTTGGCACTGGCTTCAGGAACCATCATCAAATCTTACAACGACAGCTATCTTAAACAAAGAGCAGAAATTGACCTCGGTGACGACCCTCGTACCACTTTGCTCAAGAATGCAATCAATGTAGGCATACAAAATTTTCCATTAGGCATCGGCTGTAATAACTTTCAAGCTATATCAGTAACCCGTCAAATAGCGCACAACTCCTATTTGGAAGCTTTTGCTGATTTGGGCATTATCGGGCTCTCACTCTATACTTACCTAATGGGGCTGTTTGTGTACCGTCAATGGAAACGATACTACAAAACGAAGGACAAGATGTATTTTGTGTTCTTCACCTTTGGGCTCATATACATTCTTGATGGTGTATTCTTCGTTTTCTACAACGTACTCTGGCTGATGTCTTTCTTTATACTCGTGGCAAATCACAGCGAGCTATATTATAAAGAACATCATATGCTCAGCGAACAAACTACAACAGACAGTGAAAATCAGAAGATATAAATGAAGAAGATTCTCTTAATTGACTACCAATATGCAACCGGTGGCCCCAAAACTGTACTCGAAAACTTGATGCGTTCGGGGCTTTCTAAAACTTACAAGTTTGTCCTTATCACCAAAAGTGGTACCGCCGGGTATAACCCCATTAAAGCCATTCAGTTCGTCCGCTATTATCTGAAGCGCATCAACCACGAGCATGCTGACATTGCTTACGTATGTGGGCTGCAGTACGTTGGCTTTTTAATGACTTTGGCTGCCAAGCTTTCTAATGTAAAGAGTATTGTACTTTCCGTACATGGTTCCGACTGGGATGTACCTGAGCATACGTTGCGTCGAGCCATTCTCAAATATATTATAGAACCTATTGAGGTAAGGCTTGCCGACCGCATTATCACAGTATGCAATGCAGAACGGAAGATTGCACGCTCGCTGAACTGTGCCAGAAAGGGAGCTTACTTTGGTACCATCTACAACACATTCCCTAATGTCAACTACGATAGTGTTCCATCGGGCAAACTCCGTTCGGAGCTTAACATCCCCAACGACCGCATCATAGTCTCGTCAGTAGGTAGGGTTACCGAGCGTAAGGGGCACAAATATATAATTGAGGCTATCAACAAAATCCAAGACCCTACATTCGTCTTTGTCATTATCGGAGATGGAGACTACCTTGAACATTACCGTCAGCAATGCAGTCAGGCTCTAAGAGAGCATCGTCTCTACCTATTGGGTAACCGGAATGACGTTTATGAACTTCTCAAGGATACCGATATCTTCCTCTTTGCGACCCTCAACGAAAACCACTCCATGGCATTGCTTGAAGCCATAAGCATGCATTGCGCTATCGTGGCGACTCGAGTTGGAGGGAACCCAGAGACTATAATCGATGGCGAGAGCGGTCTGCTCATCAAGCCAGAAGACAGCGACGGAATCACCAAAAGTCTGTACATACTCAAGGATGAGAAACTGCGCAAGCATCTCGCACAGGCGGCCTACGAGAGCGCATGCACGAAATTCTCAGAGAAGAACACCTTGGGAAAACTGGGACAGCTCTTTGATCAATGCTAAAGATAATCTTCAACAGGGTATGACACTTCAAATTGCAATACTGCTCACCTGCCACAATCGTAAGATCAAGACATTGGCGTCATTGGCATCGATGTTCAAGGCTATTGATTTCTATAATAAGGTCAGTATCAACAATTTCAAAGCCCGCGTTTTTCTCACAGATGACGGTTGTACCGACGGAACTTCCGAGGAGGTAAAAAAGCAGTTCCCCGACAGAGACATCACCTTTGTCAATGGCGATGGCACACTTTTTTGGGCACAGGGCATGAGACAGGCCTGGCTGAAAGCTCTGGAAGAAAGCAATAGCTGGGACTTTTTCCTGCTGATGAACGACGACACTATCTTTGCTCCATCAGCCTTTCAAGAACTGATGGATACTCACCACTTTGCCTTAGGGCATTTTGGCCAAGGAGGAGTCTACTCTGGTATCACGGCAAGTAATGACCGGAAGAAAATTACTTACGGAGGCAGCGTCTATTCTTCACGCTATATAGGCAGGGCTGTCATAATGAAGCCTATAGGTAAGCCCCAGTTATGTAAGCTCACAAACGCTAATATTCTTTTAGTAGACAGCCATGTGCAGAAAGAAATCGGCATATTCACAGATGCCTACCAGCACAGCTGCGCCGACTGGGCTTATGGGATGGAAGCCTCACGCAAAGGATTTCCCGTCATGGTGACGGGTAATGTGTGCGGTTACTGCGATAATGATCATGGAACAGAAAGTGACGAATGCGACAAGATAATACACATGACGCTAAAAGAGCGGAAAGCTTATTTTGCATCTCCTCTGCATTCTACCTCTGATATTCTAACATTTATGTTGCATTATCAAAAGATTAAGTATGTACTCGTATTTATAGCCAGACAACTCAATATATTTTTCCCAAAGGCCTATTATAAGCTTAGCAGCAAACGTAAGTCAACTTTATAGAGCATTTATATTATGAGACATCTCTATTTGTTTTTGATAGCAATAGCAGCAATAAGTTTCAGCATGCTGCCTCTTCATCTTTCTGCAGTCAACACTATCGAAGTGAAGAAAGCAGGCCTCGACAAGGCAAGCAATGGAATAAAGAACTTCAACTATCTCAAAACGCTCTATGAGGATGCGAGAAAGAACAACCTTCAGGTAACGTATAGTAAGGGCACAACGATCTATCTGACAATCCCCAGCAATGGTGAGCCCATCATGCTTTCCGGAAAGAATGATTTCAACGGCGCAACCTTCATCGTCAGCAACACCCAAAAAGATTTCTTCCTCTTCACCTTTGGGTCTTCGATAAATCCGACCAAGGTCAATGTGACCAAGGAGCAGATTGACTCGGGCGACTTCACTTCAGTGCCTGCGCTTGCTCATGGCGACATCATGCTAATCGTCAAGGACTCTAAGCCCTGGACGGAACGCTACGGCTATAACTACAAGCAATACCGCAACGACTTGCTGGTGCTGAAAAACGGGAAAACAACCAACAGCACGATTTTCGCCTACAACACGAGCGCCACTCTGCCCGACTGCTCCTATCTGAAGTGTACAACAAATCCCGGGACTATGGAGAACATCTCCTTTGTGAGGAATACGAACAGCACTAAACAAACCTATCTTCTCAAGGCCAGCTACCAAAACAATCTCACGCTCGAGAACATCAATATCAGCACACCTAAGCAGGATAAGATCGTTTACGGCGACAATGCCATCTATCTGGAACACTGCGCTTTCACTACGATAAACCATCTCAACGTTGACGGAACCTATTCTACCTACAACCAATTCGGTTACGCCATTTATATGAACAACGTCTACCAGACCCATATCAGCAACATGACTGCCAAAGCCCAATGGGGCGTGTTCGGAACCACCAACGTGAACACCCTGACATTGAGCAACAGCGACATCAACCGTTTCGACATCCACTGTCTGGGGAAGGACATCCTCTTGCAGAACTGCACTTTCCACAATGAGCTCAACACGCAGAACACCTACAACCAGTTCTCCTCCATGCAGGGCTACGTGCGCTTTGACTCCTGCTCTTTCATCCAGTTCCGCCCAGTGCTGATAGAGACTTCGTACAACATCTATACGAAGTTCGACCTCATTCTGAACGACTGCTACTGGGACTTGCCCACTGACCACAACTGCCTCGTAGAGATGTATGAAGTGGGCGACGTGAGGAAAAATCGAGAAGAGTTACACACTGTAGAATATCCCAATATCAGTATCGACAATTTAAGTCTAAAGACAAACGGAAGAATGCAGCTTTACTATATTGGCGTTCAAAATAAAAACGGATGGACACAACCCACATCTTATCCATCAAGTTTGAACTGCTGCAATATAAATACAGATGGGCCCATTCAACTTATCCCCTTTGGCTACTGAACCCGTACAGAAAATCTGCCATTCAAAG
>OMVH01000296.1 GCA_900314365.1 uncultured Prevotella sp.
CAGGCTCGCTTCGCTCGGCTGGGGTTACGTGCATCTCTGTCGAGATGCTCCCGAACTCTCCGAGGCCGTCACTCCCTGCCTTATATGTCTTTATTCAACTTCTTCGAGTTATAGTTATAACGCCTTTGTTATGTCAAAATAAAACGTCTAAAGGGTAAATCTGCAAAGGGATATTTACTTCAGAAACTTGAACCATTTAACATGGCAAGCAGTTTCCAGCTCGAAGAGGCCGGGCAAGAGAAAAGCAGAGTCAGCTGAATCCTGCTCCGTCGGACTCTTCTTTTGGTTTCTTGCCGTGTCGTTAGCTCACATGCCGCAGAAGAATGCAGAAAGCCGAAGAATAAAGCACGGAATGTTTGCTGTAATCGCCGATTTGCTGTATATTTGCACCTGAATAACGGCTTTACACTTTAGATTAAATGTTTCAGAAAGCACTCTCTGTCAACATCCACGGCAGACTACTCTCCCTTGACCGTCCGCAGGTTATGGGAATTCTCAACGCTACTCCCGACTCCTTCTTTGCCGGAAGCCGTTGCTTCACTGAAGAAAAGATAGCCCAGCGCACCCGTCGGATTCTTGATGAGGGTGCCACCATCATCGATGTGGGTGCCTGCAGCACCCGTCCCGGCGGGACACCTGCCGACGAGGCTGAGGAGATGGAGCGTCTGCGCATAGCGTTGCCCATTGTGCGTCGTGAGGCTCCGGTGGCACCACTCTCCATCGATACCTTCCGTCCAGCTGTGGCTAAGATGGCCGTTGAGGAGTTCGGTGCTGACATTATCAACGATGTCTCCGAGGGTGCCGACGCAGAGATGTTTCCCACCGTGGCCCGTCTTGGTGTGCCCTATATCCTCATGTCGCTGAAGCCTGATTTGGGCGGCATGCTCAAGGCCTTTGCTTCAGAGGTGCAGCAGTTGCGGGACCTCGGGCAGAAGGACATCATCCTCGACCCTGGTTTCGGCTTTGGAAAAACCCTTGAAGGGAACTATGCCATCATGTCGGAGCTCGAGCGGCTGAGAGTCATGGAGCTGCCTCTTCTCGTGGGAATCTCGCGCAAGCGCATGATTCACCAGCTGCTCGGAATCAGTGTGGACGACAGTCTCAACGGCACCACAGTACTCAATACCATTGCGCTCATGAAGGGCGCCGACATTCTGCGTGTCCACGACGTGAAGGCCGCTGTGGAGGCTGTGAAAATAGTGGGAGCCCTTGTGGAGCCTGACAAGTCAAGATAGCCGGAGCTGGGCTCCACTCAGAATGCCCCGCACCCCGCGAATCATATCAACATCATAATGCAATGCCCTTCGAATTTGGAATAAAGGATGCCATCGACATCTTCCTCGTGGCGCTGATGCTCTACTACATCTATCGCTTGATGAAGGAGAGCCGGTCGCTCAATGTGTTCTATGGTATCCTCGTATTTGTGCTTGTGTGGCTCTTTGTCAGTCAGGTACTCCACATGCGCCTGCTTGGCACCATCCTCGACAAGTTGGTCAGCGTGGGCGTTATTGCACTCATCGTGCTCTTCCAACAGGAGATACGTAAGTTCCTTTATCAGCTTGGAGCTCACCAGCACTTCCGCAGACTGAGTCGTTTCTTCTTCCAGAAGCGGTCGGCGGGTGAGGATAAGGAGACCATTATGCCCATCGTGATGGCGTGCATGACCATGTCGAAGGGTAAGGTGGGAGCACTCATCGTTATTGAGCGCGGGGCCCCACTCGACGACATTGTCGATACGGGCGATGTCATTGACGCACGCATCAATCAGCGACTCATAGAGAACGTGTTTTTCAAGAACTCGCCCCTCCATGATGGCGCCATGATAATCTCGAAGAAGCGTATCAAGGCCGCAGGCTGTATACTGCCTGTGTCGCACGACCGCAATATACCTAAGGAACTTGGACTTCGTCATCGTTCGGCTATGGGCATTTCACAGACCAGTGATGCCATTGCCGTGGTGGTGTCGGAGGAGACAGGAGCCATCAGTGTGGCCATAAAGGGGCAGTTCCGCCTCAGGCTTTCGGCAGAGGAGCTGGAGAGCATCCTGGCCCACGAGATGAGCCAGTGAGGAGTCGGAGCCTTCCCCTAAGCATATCAGTCATGAGGCTTTCTCTCCACCGTGTTCCAACGCCGTTTGAGCGAATTTGCATACTTCTGCTGGGTGAGCGGCACAAGACACGAAGGCAAAGTCAGGCTATACGATTAATTTATCAACTATAACTATGGATTTATTACAGCAAATTGTTGCGCGTGCTAAGTCAGACAAGCAGCGCATTGTCCTCCCCGAGGCAGAGGAGGAGCGCACCCTCAGGGCAGCTGACAAGGTGCTGGCCGACGATCTCGCCGACCTTATTCTCATCGGTAATCCTGCTCACATCAACGAACTTGCCGCAGACTGGGGACTTACCCATATCGGCAAGGCTACTATCGTCGACCCGCAGAACAATCCCCGCAGCGAGGAATATGCTGAGAAGCTCGCCGAGCTCCGCAAGAAGAAGGGCATGACCATAGAGCAGGCCCGCGAGCTCGTGACGAAGAACAACCTTTATCTGGGCTGCATGATTATCAAGACGGGCGATGCCGACGGTCAGATTAGCGGTGCTCTGAGCACCACGGGCGACACCCTTCGCCCGGCTCTGCAGATTATCAAATGCGCCCCGGGCGTGACCTGCGTGAGCGGTGCCATGCTGCTCATCACTAAAGAGAAGCAGTACGGTGAGGACGGTATCGTGGTTATGGGCGATGTGGCCGTGACCCCGAATCCTACGGCCGACCAGCTGGCGCAGATAGCCTACTGCACGGCCGAGACCGCTAAGAGCGTAGCCGGCATTGAGGAACCTCGCGTGGCCATGCTGAGCTTCTCCACCAAGGGGTCTGCCAAGGACGCCAAGGATAAGGCTACGGGCAAGAGCGTCTACATCATCGACAAGGTGACCGATGCCACGAAGATAGCCAAAGAGAACTATCCTGAGCTGAAAGTTGACGGTGAGCTGCAGGCCGATGCGGCCCTCGTACCCTCGGTAGGTGAGCGTAAGGCTCCGGGCTCTGCCATTGCCGGTCATGCCAACGTTCTCATTGTGCCAAACCTTGAGGTCGGCAATATCGGCTACAAGCTCGTGGAACGCCTCGGCGGTGCTATCGCCATTGGCCCTATCCTTCAGGGTATCGCTCGTCCTGTCAACGACCTCAGCCGTGGTTGCTCTGTCGACGATATCTATTATATGGTAGCCATCACAGCTTGTCAGGCACAGGATGCAAAGAAATGACAATTGAAGGCTGTTGAATGATGAATGTCCTAATATTGAATGTCGAATAATGAAGGGCCACTGTTGGTGTTCCTTTCATTATTCGCATTCTCATGCTCACTGTTCGTCATTGAAACAGTTCATCACTCAATATTCATCTTTGGGATAATACAACACTCAATATTCAATACTCAACATTCTATGAAAGTATTAGTTCTTAACTGCGGGAGCAGTTCCATCAAGTACAAGCTCTACGACATGAGCAATGAGAGCGTGCTCGCCCAGGGTGGTGCCGAGCGCATTGGCCTCGACGAGGCATTTGTGAAGGTGACCATGCCTGATGGTTCAAAGGAAAAACTTATGCACGACATGCCTACCCATAAGGAGGGAGTGAAGTTCGTGCTCGACCTGCTTGTCGACGATAAGTATGGCTGTCTGAACAGTCTCGACGAGATCGATGCCGTAGGTCATCGTATCGTGCAGGGAGGCGACCTCTTCGAGAAGAGCTGCATTGTCACTCCTGATGTGGAAAAGGGCATAGAAAGCCTTATAGACCTCGCACCTGTGCACAACAAGGGCCATCTGGCCGGCATCAAGGCTGTGGACGCTCTCATGCCTCAGACTCCGCAAGTGACGGTGTTCGACAACGCTTTCCACAGTACTATGCCTCCTTACGCGTTCCTCTACGCCGTACCCTACGAGTTCTACAAGAAGTGGCATGTGCGGCGTTATGGTTTCCATGGCACCAGTCACCGTTACGTGTCTCAGCGTGTGTGCGAATTCCTCGGTGTCGACATTAAGACACAGAAGATTATCACCTGCCACATCGGTAATGGAGCCTCAGTAGCCGCTATTAAATATGGCAAGGTCATCGACACATCTATGGGGCTTACCCCTCTGGCCGGACTGATGATGGGCTCTCGCTGTGGCGACATCGATCCCTCGGCTGTGACTTATCTGATGCAGAAGACCGGAATGGGACCGCAGGAGATGGCCGACTTCCTCAACAAGAAGAGCGGAGTGCTCGGCATCACCGGTATGAGCTCTGATATGCGCGACATCGAGAATGCTGACAACGAAGGTAACGAGATGGCTCACCTGGCTTTACAGATGTACAACTATCGCATCAAGAAGTACATCGGTGCCTATGCCGCTGCTATGAACGGTGTCGACATCATCGTCTGGACGGCCGGTGTGGGCGAGAATCAGGAAGGTGTGCGTTGGGATGCTTGCCAGGGACTTGAGTATTTGGGCGTGAAGATGGACCGCCAGCGCAACCATTGCCGCAGCGTGGAGCAGGTGCTTTCGGCTGATGACTCCAAGGTAAAGGTAGTGATGATTCCTACCGACGAGGAGATTGTCATTGCCCGCGACACAGTGGCTCTGGTCTCCGAGGCACAGAAGAAGTAAGGGCTCTCCATCGGAGGTCAATTGATCATAGGAGGGGGTGACGCTTTGTTGCCCCCTTCTTTAAGCTAATAGTAATATGAGCAACAGGATTGTTACCTTTGGTGAAATCATGCTCCGGCTTTCCAAACCAGGCTGTGACAGACTTTTTCAAGGCAGTTCCTTTGAAGGAGCGTATGGTGGAAGTGAGGCCAATGTCGCTGTCTCACTGGCTATGCTCGGTAACGACAGCCGGTATGTGACGCGCGTCCCCGACAACTTCCTTGGCGATGCTGCGTTGATGCATCTCCGGCAGTTTGGTGTTGATGTCAGCTGCGTGGTAAGGGGAGGCGACCGCTTGGGAACCTACTATTTCGAGAGATCCGCAGGGCTGCGCAACAGCCGCGTGGTCTACGATCGTGCAGGGTCGTCGTTCTATACGCTTCGGCATGGCATGATTGACTGGCAGAAATGTCTCGCCGGTGCGCAGGTGTTTCATTGTTCAGGAATCACCTGTGCTGTGTCGGCCGATGCTCTGCATACCACAATGGACGGAGTGCAGGAGGCTTCCCGTATGGGGTTACATATAGCCTGCGACATCAACTATCGTAAGAATCTTTGGAACTATGGTGTTGATGCGCATGATGCGCTCCACGAGATGATGCAGTACAGTCATTTCATCTTTGGTGATCAGAACGAATGGGAGGTGGCCTCTGCTGTGCCCCATATTCCTTTCGACGCTACGGATGCGGGCTTCAGTCTTGATGTTCCCGCCTATCGCGACTACTTTGACGAGATGCACCGCCAGTTCCCTAAGGCCAAGAGCATGATTATGGCATTGCGCAACCAGATTAGTTCCACGCATCATACTCTCACCGGCGTGCTGTGGATGGAAGGAAAACTCTACACTACACGCATTTACGATGTGCAGCCTCTCATCGATCCCATGGGTGTCGGCGATGCTTTTGTAGCCGCTTATATTCATGCTTTATTGAAGTGGCCTGCCGAGCCACAGTACTGTCTGGAGTTTGCTCTCTCGGCAAGTGCGCTCAAGAATACGATCGCTGGTGACCAGAATCTTGTCACCGAGCAAGAGGTTATTGACAATATGAAGTCTGGCAGCGGACGTATTGACCGTTGACGGAAGTCCGGTGCTTAAACAGTCAGGGGCACAACGTGGTATGGCGTTGTGCCCCTGACTGTGATATGGGTAATTAGTGAGACGGGGCCTACAGTCCTCCGTTCCTCTTGAGTTCTTTCTCAATAGCCGGTACGATGAGACTCTCCATCACTGCGTAGCCTTTCAGATTGGGGTGAACGGTCTCGGGCGTCAGTTCCTGCTTCATGCCGCTCTTGTTCTCGTCAACCATAGCGCTGAAATAATCTACGTAGGTGATTTGCTTCTTCTTCGCCCACGACCTGACGCGCTCGTTGAGACGCATAATCTTAGGCATGGCATCGGTGATGGACGGGCGCCAGCCAAAGCTGCGTGCGGGCAGGCACGATGTGAGTATTACCTTGATGTGGTTGGCCTGGGCCAGTTGCACCATGCTCACCACGTTGCCGAATGTGAGGTCTTCGTTGTAGGGGCCCGTGTTCTCAGCTATGTCGTTGGTACCGTAGTTGATGACCACTATTTTGGGATGGAGATTGATGACGTCCTCGCGGAATCGGAGCAGGAACTGAAAACTGGTCTGCCCGCTGATTCCCCGGCCGATGTAGCCATGCTCCTTGAAGAATTCAGGATGCATGCGTGCCCAATTGTCGGTGATGGAGTTGCCGAGGAACACCACGCGCTTTTCACCTTTTGCCGGCTTCGCAAGAGCTTTGTTGGCCTCAGCGTAGCGCTTGAATTGTGCGAACTCATATTTTTGTGCTCTTGCCGGGCTTACAGCGAAGAGCAGACATGCCATCATTATCATGGCATGGAAGGATAAGCTTTTCATAAATGTTGTTTTTGATAGGTTCATTGGTTAATTACAGTCAGGTATACAGAACATTCCCACCGTCAGGGTTTGCTTTCACCCTCGATGTACTGTTCAAGGAAGATGTGCTCTCCATCGAAGACGGCATAAGTGAATTGCCATATCCAGTCGCCGAGGATGAACATGCGTGCCTTGTTGCTCAGGGTGAGGTCGAGTTCTATGTGACGGTGTCCGTAGATAAAGTAGTCGATGTCCGGGTGTGTGCGTAGATAGTCCTTGGTGAAGAGCACCAGGTATTCCTTGTCCTCTCCCATGTAGGGTGCTTCCTTTCCGTCAATGCGTTTCAGACGGCTGTGCTTGGCCCAATTGAGTCCGAGAGCCATTCCCCAGCGGGGATGAATGGCGTTGAGCAGCCGCTGGCACGTACGGTTGTGGAACAGGTAGCGCAGCAACTTGAACTTGGAATCGGGGTCACCGAGACCGTCGCCGTGTGCAAGGAAGAACTCCTTGCCATAGATTTCCGTCGTCAGCGGCTTGCGGTGCAGGATTACTCCACATTCCTGTTCGAGATAACCGTAGGTCCACAGGTCGTGGTTGCCCGTGAAGAAGTGCACTTCGACCCCCATGTCGGTGAGTTCGGAGACCTTGCCTAAGAAGCGTGTGAACCCCTTGGGAACCACATAGCGGTACTCGTCCCAGAAGTCGAACATGTCACCGAGCATGTAGACGGCAGCTGCTTTGGTCTTGATGCTGTCGAGAAATCTGACGAGCCTGCGCTCTTGAGTGCGGGCGTGGGGAATGGCGAGAGAGCCTAAGTGGGCGTCGCTGAGGAAATAGACGTTCTTCATAAGCATGGCTTTGTCTGGGTCGGGAGTATCAGTCGAATCCGAGCTCTGTGCGTGCTTCCTCGCTCATCATGCTTTGGTCCCACGCGGGCTCAAACACAAGGTTCACGTTGGCACTCTTCACTCCTTCAACACTGTCCACCTTGCTGCGCACGTCTTCCAGGATGAAATCTGCGGCGGGACAGGTGGGGGCTGTGAAAGTCATGTCGATGTCTACCGTGGCGTCGTCCTTGACATCAATCTTGTATATCATGCCTAAGTCCCAGATGTTTACCGGTATCTCGGGGTCGTATACGGTCTTGAGTACGTCGACGATGCGCTCTTCTATTTTTGTTTTCTTCTCTTGCTCCATAGTTGTTGATGATATATCTAAATGCAAATGTAGGCAAAATCTTTTGATTTGGCCGCATAAAATCATCTGAAAATAAAAGCGGATGCAGTAAGAATCATTTCTATGTGCTCAGAGTCTGCCTTGATTGCGGTAGCTGTAATAGTTTCCGTCGGTGACGATGACGTGGTCGAGCAGATAGATTCTCATGATGTCGCAGGCTTTCTGGATGCGTTGGGTGAGCTGGTCGTCCTGTCTGCTCGGCCGGCAGTTGTTGCTTGGGTGGTTATGGCAGAATGCCAGGACAGTGGCGTTGTTGAGCAGGGCTTCCTTCATGATGATGCGCACGTCGACGCTCGTCTCGCTGATGCCACCGTGACTGATACGCTCGGCCTTGATGAGCTTGAAGTTCTGGTTCATGAGCAGTATCCATGCCTCTTCCGTGTCGAGGTCCTGCATCTTTGGGTGCATGAATTCGTAGACGAGATTGGCCGAACCGAGGTCGGGGCGCTCCTCCGGACTGGTTGCGGCCCGGCGTTTGCCGAGCTCGCATGCAGCAAGAATGGTGATGGCTTTGGCCGGACCGATACCGTTGAATTGCTCAAGCTGGTGTATGCTCATTTTTCCTAAAGTGTTCAGGTTGTTGTTGCAGCCTGCCAATACCTCTTTCATCAGGTCGACAGCGCTCTTCTTGGGAGTTCCCGACCCGATGAGTATGGCTAAGAGCTCGGCGTTGGAAAGTGACTGCGGACCTTGTGCCTCCAGTTTCTCCCGCGGTCTGTCTTCCGCTGCCCAGTGGTTGATAGGAAATTTCTCCATAGCTTGTAAGGTTTAAGGTTAGGTTGTCCGAGTGATTTATCTACTGCCTGCCGATGTTGACAGTGAGTTGCTCTTTCACCCTCACAGGATGTCCGTTCTGTTTTCCTGGTCGCCAGCGAGGCATCTGCTCGAATGCCTGTTTAGCGGCAGTTTTTACTTCCTCGCTGAGAGAGTGATTGTTTTGGGAAAATGTGAGACCGGAAGTCGTACCGTCTTTCTCGACAATAAAGCTTATTGTGAGCCGTTGTACGCCGGTCTTGCCTTGTGTGTGACGGGCTATGAACTGCCTGACATACTCTTTCGCTCCTTCGTTCCCAGTGAATTGAGGCATCTCTTCAACGGTCTCCCAAGGCTCGTAGGGATTGCGCAGAGGACGGAACATCAGGAGGTCTCCCGAGGATTCCGGTCTTGATGGACCGAAGAGCTGAGGCGCTATTCGTTGGTATTCGTCAGTGCCGTCATAGGGTGCAGGCTTTATTCTTAACAGACGACAGACAATGGCGTAGACGGCAGTGTTGCTGAACTGCCCTAAATCAACGCCCTGCTTGATGTCGGGACCGTAGGCACGAAAAAGGGCGTGCATGTCGCTGTAGTCAGGATCGTAGCCATGTACGCCCCCTTTGTTGCTCTTGCCGTCGGCGAAGATGTAGCCCTCGTCAGGCAGTGCTACGACGTCGCCAATGTTGGCATCGGCTTGATAGTGCAGCCATGCGGGGATATCCTCCTTCCGCCATGCTCTGAGATGGGGTACGTGGCTGAGTGCTTTGACGATACTGTCCTGCTGCCACCGTTCGGGCGCATAGATGTTGGCGGGCAGATTGCCTTCCACGCGCTCATACCATGAAGGCTGGAGATTGGGAGTGATGGCTATCTGGCGTGATGGCGTGTACCAGGTCATGCCATGATCGGACACGATGACGAGGTTGACGCTGTCGCGCAGGCCTTCCTTGCAGATGCGTCCCCACATATGGCCTAACAATGAGTCGATGTGCTCCACGGCAGCTTGTGTCTGCCTGGCCTGTGGACCGTATCGATGTCCGCTTGCGTCGGGCTCCTCGAAGTAGGCCATA
This sequence comes from uncultured Prevotella sp., assembly GCA_900314365.1. Classification (GTDB taxonomy): domain Bacteria; phylum Bacteroidota; class Bacteroidia; order Bacteroidales; family Bacteroidaceae; genus Prevotella. The sequence goes on from OMVH01000296.1 coordinate 9,619, forward strand.
ATAAGGTCGGGCGAAGGCTTGGCTTTCAGTTGCCCTAAGATACCGTTGATACGTTGCTCAAAGGTGAGGTGAGGTTTCTTGTCATAGGAGTGCCAAAGGTCGGGGTACTGTCCGCCGACAGCCACGTCGGACCCCGGCCAGTAGAACACCGCAGTGCGCTTGCCCTGCCGCCGTGCCGTAATCCATATCGGCTCACCTTTATAATAATAGGCGTCGAATTTCGTCTCAGGGTCGGACAGCGCGAACCGCTTGTCCCGTTTCCGGTCGATGAAGGAGTTGGCTATGATGCCGTGGTGCTCTGGGCGCAGGCCAGTTGCTAATGTATAGTGATTCGGAAAAGTCTTCGAGGGGAACGAAGGCACCAGCTCACCTTTGGCGCCTACTGAGGCCATGGCGTCAAGGAAAGGCGTGTCGTACCATTCGTTGTAGTCCCAGCGGAATCCGTCGCACGATATGAGTATGGTGGTCTTGCCTTCAGACGTGAGACCGGCCATGAGCACGAAGCCTAAGAGATAAAGGCGTATGGAACTGACAAAAGAGCGTGACACGGTAAGGGCTATTTATAGAAATTCTTCTTATAGGCCGAGAATTCGTCCTGGCCTTTGACGCATCGCCGCCACCATGCTGTGAGGAAACCGCACCCATAGCCAATGAGCTGAGTGAAGGCTGCGCGCACGGCGAGCAATCCTATCCGCTCGCTGTTGCAATGGATGGTGGCGTCGAAGAAGATGATGCCGGCATAGAGCAGTATGGGAAGAATACAGAGCAGGCTCACCGCAATGCCTGCCGCCTGTTGCATGCCTGAAGGCAAAAGGAAAAAGAGGACAATGCCCGCAAGAAAGCCCAGGAGCAGCAGAACTACTCCCACGGTGAACACCATGGGGAGAAGGTGGACGAGCTTGAGCGATTCGGGATATTTCTTGTAGAGGTTGATGCGGGCGATACCACTGTTGAAGACCTGTCGCCAGAATTTCCGGAAGTCGGTGCGTCGTTTGTGATAGACCCACGCGCCTGGGAAGAGCCGGCATTTGCAGCCTGCCTTGAAGATGCGGATGGAGAAGTCGATGTCTTCGCCAAAGCGCATGTCGGCGAAACCTCCGAGCTGGAGATACACGCTCCGGCGTATGCCCATGTTGAAGGAGCGGGGATAGAACTTGTCGAGCTTCTTCTTGCCGCCTCTGATGCCACCGGTGGTGAAGAAGGAAGTCATGGAGTAGGAGATAGCCTTCTGAGTAGGAGTGAACGAGCTCGAAGCCCGGTCGGGACCCCCGAAGGCGTCGCAGGGCTCACGCCTCAGTTCTTCATCAACTGCTTGAAGATAGCCCTCGGGAAGCACAACGTCGGAATCGAGAATGATGACATATTCGCCCGTGGCGTGGGCGACACCATAGTTGCGGGCCTTTCCGGGGCCACCGTTTTCCTTTGTGAGATATTTCAGCCTGAGTCGGTCAGCGTAATGCTTGCAGACGGTGTCGCTGGGTTGCGCAGAGCCATCCTCCACGACGATGACTTCGAAGTCGTCAATGGTCTGGAGAACGAGGCTTTCGAGAAGCTCGCGAACCTCTTCGGGACGGTTGTAGACGGGAATAATGAAGCTATATTTCATGGACAAAGTGCGTGGTGAGGGATGGTTGCTGAGCCTTGCTTACATAGGGTGGATTGCAGAAACAGAACAGGGTGACCTCCTCTGGCTGCCTTTCGGCCGTCAGTTGTCAGAGGTCACCCATGTAGTCTGATGTGATTAGCTGTTGGCGCGGCTGAGATAGCTGCCGTCGCGGGTATCAATGGTGACGACGTCGCCCTCGTTGATAAAAAGAGGTACGCGCACCTCAGCACCTGTCTCCAGTGTGGCAGGCTTCAGGGTGTTCGTGGCAGTGTTGCCTTTGATGCCCGGCTCGCTGTGGGTCACCTTGAGGTTGGTCTTCACGGGCATTTCAGCCGAGAGGATAGTGCCGTCGGATGTGTCGGTCACCACGTCGACCACGTCGCCTTCTTTCATGAATTCCACGCCGGTAATCATGTCCTTGGCGATGGGAATCTGCTCGAAAGTCTCCTGGTTCATGAAGATGTAGCCCGTGCCGTCCTCATAGAGGTACTGATAGGGACGATGCTCCACGCGAACGTCGTCAAGCTTGAAGCCAATCTGGAAGGTGCGCTCCAGCACGCGTCCGTCGGCCACGTTCTTCAGCTTCGTGTTCATTACGGTGTTGCCTTTTCCGGGCTTGCGGTGTTGAAAGTCGATGCACTTCCAAATGCCACCGTCCATGCGGATGCATGTCCCGATCTTGATTTCCTGTGAGTTAATCATTGCTCTTTGATTTTTATCTTGAATTTGTTTTTTGTATTTCGCCTTCGTTGCTCAGCATATGAACAGCTGTAGCTGCTGCCATAATGTCAGCCTGCCGCTTCTTTGACAAGTTGCGCGGCAGGATAGAGCGTACGCTCTCTTTCGACTGCAAAGTTACGGCATTTCCGGAAAAAAACCTAAATTATTAAGCTAAAAATGTCCCATATCTTTGCCATTTAGGAAATTATGCTTAACTTTGCACGCCAAAAGTAGGATTAGTAACATAAAATAATATAGAAAATGAAGAGAACATTTCAGCCTCACAACCGCAGAAGGGTGAACAAGCACGGTTTCCGCGAGAGAATGGCAACGAAGAATGGTCGTCGCGTGCTGGCATCGCGCCGCGCTCATGGCCGCAAGAAGCTTACTGTTTCCGACGAGAATCACGGTAAGTAAGGTTTCTGACAGTGTGGGGTTCAGTCTCCACAAGTCAGGAAAAACAGCAGGGGAGCCGCCGCTTCTCCTGCTGTTTTTGTATTGAGACGCGAGGCTTCCCATCCGTTACATAGGATATTTCCTGTGGGTAGGCGTCATCTTATACAACCATTTGTCTTGAGCTGTGGCCCCTCTAACTAACTACGGGATCTGCAACCAGAGAAGATGTCCCATACCGGCCCACGGAAAATATCCCCTGTGCAGTTCAACTCTCATTAAAAAAGGCGGACCGCCTCTTTTGTTTATCGGTATGTAAATGGTTGGCTCTCCCGACTTCGTCAATGCGTCACCCTAAATTATAATGAATGATGCTGTTAATAT
>OMVH01000295.1 GCA_900314365.1 uncultured Prevotella sp.
AGCCACTGTGTTGATAATGTTCCTGTTCATTACGTTTATCTTTTAGATTTCTAATTTCCTCTTCTCTCGAGCTTCCCGGTCCTGGTCAATCACACAGTGGATTCCCTTCTTCCGGAGAGCCTCGTTGTCCTTCACATGCTGGGAGGAGAAGCTGCCGTTCTTGAGGAATATCACCTTCACGCATAGCAAAATCATCGCAATAGCAATAATTAACACAGTAAAGAAAAGCGTTCCTGTCATTTTTAGTATTTTTGCATACGGCTGCTATTGCGGCATGCAGCAGCCTTTACTTTGCGCAAAGGTAATACAAATAGGGAATATGACAAAATTATTTGCTGTTTTTTTCGCCTCAGCCAAAGATGGAAAAGAAAGTATCAACATTTTAATTTCAACAAGATTATGGAAAAGAAAGAACTAAAGCCTGCTCTCGTCTTCGAGCAGTTTGCCAAAATTAATGAGATTCCTCGCCCTTCGAAGCATGAGGAAAAGATGATTGACTATCTCCGCAAGTTCGGCGAGAGCCATCACCTCGAAACTTTGGTCGACGAGACTGGCAACGTGCTCATCCGCAAACCGGCTACTCCGGGCTACGAGAACAGGGCCACCACTATACTCCAAAGCCATATGGACATGGTGTGCGACAAGCTGGTGGATGTTGACTTCGACTTCTCGAAAGACAGCATCCAGACCTACGTTGACGGTGACTGGCTGCGTGCAAAGGGTACTACCTTGGGAGCCGACGACGGAATCGGCGATGCCATAGAGCTGGCAATCCTCGACTCCGACGACATCGAGCACGGGCCCATCGAGTGTGTCTTCACGCGCGACGAGGAAACCGGCCTTACGGGAGCCTTCGGAATGAAGGCCGGATTCATGACTGGCAACTACCTTATCAACCTCGACAGCGAGGACGAAGGGCAGATATTCATATCCTGCGCAGGCGGCATCAACACAGCAGCCACATTCAGCTTCAAGCGCGAGGAAGCTCCTCAGGACTTCTTCTTCATGGAAGCCACACTGAAAGGCCTCAATGGCGGACACAGCGGTGACGACATCAATAAGAAGCGCGCCAACGCTATTAAGATTTTAGCAAGATTCCTCTACCTGGAGCAGGAGAAGATGCCGCTCTTACTGGCACAGTGGAACTCCGGCAAGATGCACAACGCCATCCCTCGCGACGGTAAGGTGGTGTTCGCTGTCCCGGCCGACAAGAAAGAAGAGGTGAAAGCCGACTGGAATCTGTTCTCAGCTGATGTGGAAGACGAATATCACGTTACCGACAAGACCATGAAATGGAGCCTGTCAAGCACTGACAGCCAAACTGTTATTCCCGAAGCCACGGGCCGCAACATCATTCGGGCCATACAAGCCCTCGACAACGGTGTGCTCGCTATGTGCCAGGATGAGGCACTGGCCTGGATGGTGGAGACTTCGAGCAACGTTGCCAGCTTGCAGAGCTCGGAAGACAAGCTGCAAGTGGTGACAAGCCAGCGGTCGAACGTAATGAGCAATCTGACCAACATGTCGAACACTGTGAAGGCTGCCTTCCAGCTTGCAGGAGCCGAAGTCAAACAGGGCGATGCTTATCCGGCATGGAAGATGAACCCAGAGAGCAAACTTGTGAAGATTACAGTAGATGCCTATCGCAAGCTGTTCCACAAGGAGCCTGTTGTGAAGGGTATCCACGCAGGACTCGAGTGCGGACTCTTCTCGGAGAAATATCCCCATCTCGACATGGTGAGTTTTGGTCCAACGCTGCGCAATGTGCATACTCCCGATGAGTGTCTCTACATTCCGACCGTCCAGATGGTTTGGGACCACTTGCTCGAAATTCTCAAGAACATCCCCGAGAAATAAAGAACATGAGCCACAGAGTCCGCACACTCTTCCTCCTGCCTGCCGCCTTGGCTTGCCTTGTGCTGGCGGCTTGCAGCGAGAATGACCGCGCCAAACGACTTGCCGACAATTTCCTCGACGAGCACCTGAAGGCCGAACAGCACTCCGTGGTGGGCTACTCGAAGCTCGACTCTACCTACCACGTCGGCGACAGCACTGCCGCAGCTCTTGCCGCCAGTGCCAATGCCTCGGGACGGATAAAGCCTTTCAGATACGACAAGTCGAAGCTGACAAAAAAGCTTATCTACATGAGGGTGAGATACACTACAACAGGGCGCGACACCGTCACCCAAACGTTCTACTTCGACGACAAGGTGGAGAACATCGTTACCACCAAAACCAACTAAACTATCCCCTCCACAGCTGCGCTTCTTACAGAAAGACCGTGGAGGGGATTTTTACGAACCCAGCGATTATCACTCCGAATTACGCAAGTACGCTGTAGCGCCGCAGTGATAATACAAACTCAAGAAGTAAAATATAACGCACGCCTCGGGTGTTATCAGTTGTTAGAAAGATGATATTACTAAGTCCACTTGAAAAAGTCCTCCCGGAAAATTGTCCTTTCTTTTTGCCACAATAGAAATAACTCCTATAAGCAACCAATTGGTCAAACATATGTTTGACAAATGGACAACAATTGTTAGACAAATGGACAACAATTGTTAGACAAACGGACAACAATTGTTAGACA
>OMVH01000294.1 GCA_900314365.1 uncultured Prevotella sp.
ACCCTTACCTATATGAGAATATTAACAGCATCATTCATTATAATTTAGGGTGACACATTGACGAAGTCAGGTGAAGTTCTATCATTTCATTTCGCGGGAAAACTCAATTTCTGAGGGTCATTCCTGGTTTCAACGTGTGGCTCTTTGTCCACTACAGAGTGTGTGTAGTTTACAAGAGCGGACAACATTTGCTTTATGCGAGACCGGAACGAGAGCGGGAGGTGAGGCCGCCGCCTTTACCCCTCTCTTGTTCTGTTATGGTTTTTGCCAACGCAGCGGCTGTGTCAACCACAAACGTGACTAAGCCGCAGACGTATCAACCAAATATAAAAATAATGTTTAACTGGGTCAACCAACATTAAAAATAAGACTCAAAGTAGTCAACCAAAAGCGTTAAACTACAACTGTCGACTCAGTACCAAACGAAAGTACTGGAGTAATCTCCGCGTAGTACTGGAGTAATATGCATGCAATACTGGAGTACTACTCCTTAGGTACTGGCAAAAACTCTGTAGAGAAGTTGGGCTGTAGATGAGAATGCCGGTGAACGAAGGGCATGAGCTATAAGAGCTCGGTCGCCTCACTTTTTCTTTCGAACAACGTGATATTCCGAAAATTTTATGTAAGTTTGCACCACAATCAAACATCAGAATCACTTATGGACAAGAAGAACAACAAATACATTGCCATAGCATACAAGCTCTATGCCGTGGCCGACGGCAACAATACCTTTATCGAAGAAGCCACCGAAGAAAAACCTTTAGTCTTCGTGAGCGGCTTCGGACTCACGCTTGACGCCTTTGAGAAAGCCGTAGTAGATGTGGAAAAGGGCGGCAAATTTGACTTCACGCTCACACCGGCTGAAGCCTATGGCGACTACGTGAAGGAGCGCGTGGTGGAGCTCGACAAGCAGATGTTCTGCATCGATGGCAAATTCGACTCCGACAACATCTACATGGATGCCATCGTGCCCCTGCAAAACGAGGATGGCAATCACTTCTTAGGACACGTCACGGGCATGAGCGACACCACAGTGACCATGGACCTCAACCATCCGCTCGCTGGAAAGACGCTCAATTTCAAAGGCCACGTCGTGGAGTCGCGCGAAGCCACTAATGGCGAGATAGAGTCCATACTCAACCATCTCAACGGTGGTTGCGGCGGACAGTGCTCCTCGTGCGGAGACGGTTGCTCCTCATGCGGAGGGGGCTGCGGTGGCAAGTAGGGAGAAACTCCTTAGCGTGACATATATAATAAGGTATAGAGCATGTCAAACACTTTCGGCAACATCTTCCGTCTGACGACCTTCGGAGAGAGTCATGGAGAAGCAGTGGGTGGCGTAGTCGACGGAATGCCCGCCGGCATTGACATCGACACCGCTTTTATCCAGCACGAACTGGAGAGACGGCGTCCCGGTCAAAGCAAAATCACCACGCAGCGCAACGAGCCCGACCAGGTGGAGTTGCTCAGTGGAGTCTTCGAGGGAAAGTCCACAGGGTGTCCCATCGGCTTCACCGTCAGAAACACGAATCAGCGCAGTCAGGACTACACGGCTATGAAGGACCTCTATCGCCCATCGCATGCCGACTTCACCTATCAGAGCAAATATGGCATCCGTGACTATCGTGGTGGCGGCCGCTCTTCAGCCCGCATCACGCTGAGCCGCGTAGTTGGCGGAGCTCTTGCTAAACTGGTTCTGCGCAAGGAAGGGATAAGCGTGCAGGCCTATACCTCACAGGTGGGCGACATCAAGCTTGAGCACGACTACCGAAGCTATGACCTCAGCCAGACGGAGACGAATGCAGTGAGATGCCCCGACAGCGAGGCAGCCCGCCGCATGGAGAGCCTCATAGCCCAGGTGAAAGCCGACGGCGACACCGTGGGAGGCACCATTACCTGCGTCATCAAGGGATGTCCGGTGGGACTCGGCGAACCCGAGTTCGGCAAACTCAACGCTTGCTTAGCAGCAGCCATGCTCAGCATCAATGCCGTCAAAGGATTCGAAATCGGCGACGGCTTCAACTTCGCCCACGAACGAGGCAGCGAGGTGAACGATGTCTTCATACCCTCAGGCTCCACGGTGCACACCGCTACGAATCACAGCGGGGGCATACAAGGTGGCCTCAGCAACGGCGAGGATATATATTTCCGCGTGGTATTCAAGCCCGTGGCCACCATTCTCACCCCACAGCGAACTGTGAATATCCACGGACAGGCTGTGGATTTCCAAGCCAAGGGACGCCACGACCCCTGCGTCCTTCCAAGGGCTGTTCCCATTGTGGAATCGATGGCTGCTATGACCATTCTCGATGCCTTACTCGAAAAATTGACAAATAAGCTTTAATTTTTGATAAAACGCACTATTTTCCACAAAATAATTTGGCGCTTTCAAAAAAGCTCATTATATTTGCAAAGAATTTAGAAAGGGTTTGTGAAAATCCAATTTTAATTTAGTTAAGTCTAGTTTAGTTTTTGTGTTGGTTGGGGATTATCTATTGATAGTCCCCTTTTTCATGGCTCAAACTCAGCGAGTGCAATCGTTCACAGAATCATTCAACCCAGCGCTCACCGGCAGGTGACTAAGGAGGAGGCTGCACTCTTCCCCGCATACATTCGTTCACTGGGACTCAAACTCAAGGATGGAACTCCACTCACAGCTGACAATTATCTCGATTTCATCAAGTCGGAACTCATACGCTCCGCACAGATAGCCAAGAACGCCGGTGCCGAGATTCCCGATTCCATAGGATTCACTTTCAGCACCGGCCGCGGAGCATTCGCACCCATCAACGGCGGACAGAAACCAGCAGGAATGCCAGCTAAGATGCCGGCCGGAGGACAGAAGCAGGTAGGCGAATACATCACCGGACTGGACATGGAAAAATATCTGAACTACGTAGCCAACAAGACGCCCTTGAAATCGGCACCGGCTTTCGATGCACTCGGAGTGGCCGGGAACGATGCCTCGGGAGAAAACGACGAGTTCGGCGACGAAAACAACAAGCCCGCCAACTTCACACCCTACAGCGCCACCAAAAACGGAACGGTGGTAGCAGAGAGTGCGAAAGCCAATGAACTGTTGCTCAACCCAATGCAACAGATAGGCTCCGGAGTGACTACAACAGCTCCACACTGGTACATATGTCATGGATCCATCGACCGCGACACGGCTTTCCCCATAGCATTGAACCTCGCTTTGAAGCTGCAAAATGCGGGTAAGGATGTGAACTATCTGTTAGCTTGGAACCGTCCTCACAGTGGCGACTACGCTCTGAGCGAACTCTTCGACTGGCTCGACAGCATCACAAAATAGGAATGCCACAAGTATCCCACGCTATTCAAGGGGAGAAGCCGGACTGCTTCTCCCCTTGAATATTCTCTATGCATAATAAGCACTGTCAACTTTCAGGAGTGCATCAATTCCACTTGCGAGAACTGCACAGAAAGCTTTCTACCCTACTGCAAGCTCTTGAAACTGTTAAAAAGGGAAAGCTAATGTCTGATTTTAGACATTCGACTTAAAGATTTCGACAAAATCTTCCTACTTTTGCACATTATATCATCAATAAGTATGCTTATGAAAAGATTGTTTACACTTTTTACGGCCCTCACGGCCAGTGCCCTGACACTTCAGGCTTACAATTATTCCACCCCAGGAACAGGAACCACCTACACCCTCGAGTCACTGGCTGCCATAGAGGCTTCGCATGTGACTAAGGGCAACGGCGGCTACACACTTGCCGACAGCATCACCATCAGCAAGGGCGACTCCTTCCAGCTGAAGGACGGTGACATCATGCTCCTCGGTAATAAGACAGCCTTCATCATCCAGGGATCTGCTGACTTCAGCGTGGCCAACAAGGCCACAGTAACGCGCGCTACCGAAGACGACACGCCTGACGTGATAAGGCTCGAAGGCGAAGGAACCTTCAGTTTCAAGAACGTGACCTTTGACTACGTGGGCCTTAAAAGTTATGCTCCACTAAATATCGTTATCGACAGCTGCTCCTTCGTGAACTACCACTCCGTAAACAGCAACAAAGGTCCCATCTGCTTCGGTAGTACGGACTGCAAGCTGACGCTCACCAACTCCTATTTCTCCAACAACGACTTTGCTTGCTACGGCGGTAGTGCCAACCTCATGACCCGCGTGAGAATAGAGAACTGCGTGTTCAATAAAAGTCAGAAACAAAATCGCAACTATCCAGTTCTGAATCTCACACCGGGCGACAGCATCGTGGTGCGCAACAATGTCATCCATGGATCGTCGGAGCTCACAATGGTGGGAGGTATCTCCGTGGCCAATCTCATGGGCATGAGCGGAATGGAATACGTGGAAATATCGGGCAACACCGTTGACAGCTGCCGTTATGGCATCAGCCTCACTGGAAATCTCGGACTGGCTGTCATCAAGAACAACAAGCTGACCAACAACCGCTTCGTCTACAAAAACAACGCCAACTACGGCGGCAGCGGCATAGCCATCTACGACTCGAGCAAGAATCTGAAGGTGCGCGCAAGCGGAAACGAAATATCCGGCAATCTCTGGGGCATCACTATCATGGGCGGCAAGGACATCAATCTCGGTAAAATACAGGTCGACGGCAGCAGTCTCGAGCCTACGGATGCTGAATACAATGAGGGCCGTAATGTTTTCAAGAACAATGGCAACGGCGGCACCCGCTACGACGTGGCCTTCCCCTCGGGCACAAGCTATCTGACGGTCTACGCCCAGAACAACCAGTGGGGCGTGGAGAAGCAGGTGGAAGACAGCATCGAGTCCGTCATACTGCATCAGCATGACGATGCCACCTTGGGCAAAGTAATCTTCATGCCTGCCCTCACGGCTTCGGGTATAACCGCTACCAAGACCAATGCGCGCCAGAGCAAGGCTGATGCCTATTTCGACGCTGGCGGACGCCGCAGGGAAGGAATAGGGCGCGGACTAACCATCATCCGCAAGAACGATGGAACCGTGGTAAAGGTGATGAGCCGATAAGGAATGACATACTGCCACTACCAGGCAGACAGCAGAAGGCCGGTCCTCTCTATTCTATGAGGGAACCGGCCTTCTCTGATTTCCATCTCCATTTCATCAATATTCTCCTGCCACTCTAAGCTGGAGAACACTTCCGGTGAACAACGCTTACGAATTAGACGAGAGATGTTTGGAGAGGAACTTATGCGACTCCAGCATGGCCTCTGGATCGAGCGCCTTGTCGAGCTCTTCCTTCGTCATAAGCTTATGTTCGAGCACGAGGTCATAGACGGCTCTTCCTGTCTCGTTGGCCTCCTTGGCAATCTTGGAACTGTTCTTATAGCCGATGTAAGGATTCAGCGCCGTAACAATACCGATGGAGTTTTTCACCATCTCATAACAACGCTCCTTGTTGACGGTTATGCCGAGTACGCATTCCTCTGTGAGGGTGTTAATGGCATTGCTGAGCCACCAAAGGCTCTCGAAAAGACACTCGGTGATAACAGGCTCCATGACATTAAGTTCCAGCTGTCCGGCCTCGGCAGCAAGCGTGACGGTAGTGTCGTTGCCAATCACCTTGAAGCAAGTCTGATTAGTCACTTCCGGAATCACGGGATTCACCTTGCCCGGCATGATGCTGGAGCCGGGAGCCTTCGGCGGCAAGTTAATCTCATTAAGGCCGCAACGCGGTCCTGAAGCCAACAGCCTGAGGTCGTTGCATATCTTCGACACCTTCACGGCCAACCGCTTCAGAGCACTGGAATAGCTCACATAGGCTCCTGTATCGGGAGTGGCCTCCACAAGGTCTGGCGAAGAGATGAAGCTCTCACCGGTGAGCTTACTCAGATTGGCCGCACAGAGCTTGGCAAAACCGGGTACAGCATTCAGTCCCGTGCCGATGGCAGTGCCGCCCATGTTAATCTCGTGGAGCAGCTTCACGTTGCGCTCAAGGTTGAGAATTTCCTCCTCAAGATTATCGGCGTAGGCATTGAACTCCTGCCCCACTGTCATAGGGACGGCATCCTGCAGTTGCGTGCGGCCCATTTTGATGGCATCGTGATACTCGTCGGCCTTGTAGCGGAAAGCAGAAATGAGCCCCGTTAGCGAACCTACAAGAGTCTTGTTCATGCGGATGATGGCCAGACGGATGGTCGTGGGATAGACATCGTTCGTGGACTGTCCGCAGTTTACGTGGTCGTTGGGGTAGCAGTACTGGTATTCGCCCTTCTTATGGCCCATAATCTCGAGGGCACGGTTGGCTATAACCTCGTTGGCATTCATGTTGACCGAGGTACCAGCTCCGCCCTGCATCATGTCGATGGGAAAATTCTCGTGCAGTTTACCGTCGATAATCTCGCGACATGCCTGCGAAATGGCGCCAGCTATCTCGTCGTTGATGGTGCCTAAGGCATGATTGGTCTGCACGGCAGCCAATTTCACATAAGCGATGGCGATGATGAAGTCGGGATAGTCGCGCATCTTCTTACGCGAGATATGGTAGTTGTTGATGGCGCGCTGGGTCTGCACACCGTAGTAGGCCTCGGCCGGGACTTTGAGTTCGCCCAAGAGGTCGGATTCCACTCTAAACTTTTCTTCTGACATAATTATATTTCGTTTATCCGTTTTCAACTCTAAGGCAAAGTTACTGCTTTTTCTTGTGACGAAGGGCAGGAGAACTAATAAAAATTACCAACAGAACGAAGTCTGGCTGCGAGTTCCTCTGAAATGTAATTACCCAGGTGCATGCAGCAATCCTGGGAGAACAGTTGAGCACATTCCTGGAGTTTCTGCCACGAAGTCAGGGGCAGCCCACGGCGAAGTTTCTCCAGCGTGATGCCTTGTCGTATAAGCCCATAAATGAAACCGGCATTGAAGTTGTCACCTGCCCCTATAGTGCTCACGGTTTGAATCTTCCTGACGGGATAGTCCTCCTTTATTTTACCATTGAAGATAGTCACGGCATCCGCGCCTCGAGTGCAGATAAAGCGCTGGCATCGTGGACTCACCACAGTGAGGTAAACGCTGTCGGCATCTACCGTAGAGAACACCGTGCGCAAGTCACCGCGACTGGCACGCACCACGTCAGCCTTGCTCATCAACCCGTAGATGAACGGCATGAGCTGGGGCAGCATCGAAGCGTGAGGCGACCGAAGATTGACATCGTAATAGATTATCACACCCCTCTCTCGCGCCTTGGCCAGCATCCGTTCCACGCGCTGACGGTTGCGAGGATTGACGGCGTAGAAAGAACCCAGAAGCAGGACGTCATCCTTCCGAAAGTCGGGCAGCACCTCTTCGGGCCCGTTTTTGGGCGAATCCATGAAGAAGACGTAGCGTGCGTCGTTGCGCTCATTGAGATAAGCCAGCGACACAGTGGTTCTCATGCCCTCGCACTGCCTCACAAACGAAGTACCCACACCGTTGGCCCGAAGGAAGTCAAGAATGTGCGTGCCTGTGGAATCGTTGCCCACCTCGCCGATGAACTCCACTCTGGCGCCGGCCCGGCTTAGCGAAACAGCCGAGTTGAGAGCCGACCCACCCGCGTTGGCACTGAGGGGCTTGGAACCACGGAAGAGAATGTCCATCACAGTCTCGCCCATGCAATACACTGTGCGCTGCTCCTGGGCGTAGGTCATAGTGGAAAGCAGCGACACGGCTATCAGCAGAAAAGACCTGCAAGCCCGAATCATCTTGTGATACATTTCCTTTATCATTCATTGAATAGTTTTATCATCTTCTTGCACGGTAATCCCGATTTTTCCACACCCCCTCTTACAACTTGACGGAGGATGGATGCGGAGTTCCCTGGATGTGCAAAGTTAGGATTTTATCCGACATATCCCCATGCCACTGGCATTAATTTTCCGTGAATCCGCAAGATGTGAACAAGAATCCGTAAAAAGGGTAACAAATCCTTCTATTTTTGTAAGCTCTTATTGCAGAAAAACATATATCTTTGCAACAGTATAAACGAAACCACAAACTATTATGAAGCATCTTCATTTCAGGGCCATTGCGCTCATCACACTGCTATCCCTGTGCGCCACCACTTGGGCACAGTCCAAGGTCTACCTTACACGTGAAATCACCCCTGCCTCGCTTGTGCGCATCTATAAAGCTCTTGGTGTAAAAGCCAAAGGTCGCGTCGCCGTGAAAGTGAGCACCGGCGAGGGCTCCAACCCCAACTACCTCAAGCCCGAGCTCATCAAGGATCTTGTCTATGATGTCGACGGTACCATCGTAGAGAACAATACTGCCTACGGTGGCGACCCCAAGGACGTGCGCAACAACTCGGCCAATCATTGGAAGGTCATCGACCGCCACGGATTCACCAAGTACTTCGCTGTGGACATCATGGACGAGTATGACGAGATACGCATCCCCGTGCGCGATCACAGCCATCTGAACTACGACATAGTGGGCGGCCATCTGGCCAACTACGACTTCATGGTGTGTCTCAACCACTTCAAGGGCCATCCCATGGGCGGCTACGGTGGCGCGCTGAAGAATCTCTCCATCGGATGTGCTTCGGCCAATGGCAAAGCCTACATCCATTCGGCAGGGAAGATGAACAAGCTCAATATGGACTCGCTTTGGACTCCCAAATATATTGGCGACCAGGACGGATTCCTTGAGAGCATGGCTGCCGCAGCCCAAGCTGTAGTCGACTATTTTAAAAAGGAGAACGGCATCATCTACATCTCCGTGATGAACAACATGAGCATCGACTGCGACTGTGTGAACCATCCGGCTCCCGTAAAACTCGAAGACTACGGCATTCTTGCCAGCACCGACCCCGTGGCCCTCGACCAGGCTTGTGTTGACATCATCAACCAGCAGAAGGTGACGGCCAAGAACGACCCCACCGACTTGCTCAAGCGCATCGACAAGCAGCACGGCACGCACACCATCGACTGGGCTGAGAAAATAGGACTCGGAACAAAGAAATACACCCTCGTCAACATCGACAAGAAATAACCCTTCCAAATCTTCATGGATAAAAAACTTCTGCTCTTGGCCGCACTTTTCAGTGCGGCCAGTCTTTCCTATGCCCAACGCGACACTGTGACCCTACACGATGTAGTAGTAACGGGCACACGCTATCAGTCGGACATCCGCCACCTGCCCCTCGACGTGTCCATTGTTAACCGCACCAAGCTCACAGCCTCCTATCAGCCTTCTGTGCTGCCCACACTCACACAGCAGGTGCCCGGGCTCTTCGTCACCACACGCGGCATCCTCGGCTATGGTCTGAGCACCGGCTCGGCCGGTACCATCAAGATGCGCGGCATCGGCGGCTCTGCCGACCTGCTCGTGCTCATCGACGGTCTGCCACAATATGCAGGACTTTACGGCCATCCGCTTGCCGACACCTACCAAACAATGCTCGCCGACCGGGTGGAGGTGGCCAGCGGTCCGGGCTCGGCCATCTACGGCAGCAATGCCATGGGTGGCGTTGTCAACATCGTAACCCGACAGATGAAGGTGAATGGCGTGCACACCGACTTCAATCTGCAAGGCGGCAGCTACGGCACCTTCATCGGTACCGCCACCAACCGCGTGCGCCAGGGCCGCTTCTCGTCAATCGCCGCTCTGAACTATGAGCGCACCGATGGCCATCGCCCCAACTCGGCTTTCAGTCAGACGAGCGGCTTTCTCAAGCTGGGCTACGACCTCAGTCGCTACTGGCAGTTGGACGGCAACGTGAACATCGCCTATCAGGAGTCGTCCAATCCCGGTCCCGTCTCAGCCCCACTCATCGACAACCTCATGTATATCACGCGCGGCATGGCCGCCCTCTCGCTCACTAACGACTACGGAAGGCTCTCTGGTGCCGTGCGCGCCTTCTACAACTGGGGGCACCACCACATCAACGACGGGCATACGGCAGCTGCAGCTCCACAAACCGCGTTCTACATGCACAACGACCGCATGGGCGGCGTCTCTGCCTATGAGAGTTTCTCGCCCTTCACCACCACACGCCTGACCTTCGGCTTCGACTATCAGCGCTTCGGTGGTCATGCCTGGCAGAAGGCCATGGCTGACGGCAGTCGCACGGACATCGCCGACCGCAGCGTCAACGAGGTGGCGGGCTATGCCGACATCCGCCAGGAGTTGCTGTCGTGGCTCACCGCCGACGTGGCCTTGCGCCTCGACCATCACAGCATCTCGGGCAGCGAATGGATACCGCAGGGCGGACTCACCGCGCGCCTGCCCCACAACATGGAGCTGAAAGCCATCGTGGGCAAGGGCTTCCGCAATCCCACCCTGCGCGAGCTCTACATGTTCCGCCCGGCCAACGCCGACCTCGCCCCCGAACGGCTCTGGAACTATGAGCTCTCTCTGCGACAGCGGCTCCTCGACGGCCGTCTCGGCTACGGCCTCAACGTATTCTATCTCAATGCCGACAACCTCATCACCACGCAGATGGTCGACGGCCGGCCGCTGAATGTCAACACGGGCAGCACGGAGAACTCCGGCTTCGAACTCTTAGGCTTCTACGCTCCTGTCAGCCGCCTGCGCCTCGATGCCAACTACAGCTTCCTCCACACCAGCCGCATACTCACTGCCGCTCCGAAGTACAAACTCTATTTGGGTGCCGACTGGCAGCCCGGCCGCTTCATCCTGCACAGTGGACTGCAATGGATCGACGGGCTTCACACGGCTGAGAACAACACAGCGACCGAGAACTTTTGGCTTTGGGATTTAACAGCCACATTGCGTATGAGCCGAGCACTGAAAGTCTTCATTCATGGCGAGAATCTCCTTGCCCAACGCTATGAGGTCAACGCCGGCTTCCCCCTGCCACGCGCTACCGTCATGGCAGGAGTGGAAATAAACATATGAGTCCACTGCCCTGTCACCACCCCCATAAAACAAAAGCCCTTGCATCACAGCAGGGGTTTATTTATTTTTACATAACGGAGTCCCCTTTAAAAAGTTCGGAAGCAAGATTTTTGGCTTCGTAACTGATTGATGACCAAAGGTCGATTTTTTCCAAGAATGACCTTTTCAAGTGGACTTCTATTCCAAGTTCCGCAAGCGCTTATACTCTTTCAGAGTGGTAGTGTCTCACTGACAGACACCGATTTTTGTCGGGGCAGGAGAGCTCCAAATGAAGAGAGTGTGCAATGGAAAACTTTGATTTTTGATACGGAAAAACGGGC
>OMVH01000293.1 GCA_900314365.1 uncultured Prevotella sp.
ACAAAGGGCGCAGCCATTGCATCACAGCAAGTGTTTTGCTGGTTTTGGTCAAAAAGAATATGAATTTCTGTCAACCCTTTCCTATATGAGAAAATTAACAGCATCATTCATTATAATTTAGGGTGACGCATTGACGAAGTAAGGAAACCCTTGATGGGGTGGCTCTCCTGCCCATCCGCAATCTATGTGGACAGCATTGCCAAGTATGAGGACTTTGATTTGACATTTGTGCTCAGTGCAATCACTCTTTTAGAAACTTGTTGCGGGGGCTTCATAGGTAAATAGTGTGTCGTTTTTGGTGCTATCTCATTAAAACTTCGTAACTTTGCAACTGAGAGAGTAAATTAGATTCAGGAAAATGATTTCAATAGAAGGACTCAAGGTGGAGTTTGGAGCCAAGCCGCTTTTCCACGACGTGAGTTTCGTGATTGGCGACCGCGACCGCATAGCTTTGGTAGGCAAGAATGGAGCTGGAAAGTCCACCATGCTCAAGATTCTTTGCGGCGAGCAGCATCCCACCTCGGGCACAGTGTCCATATCCTCGGACACCACCGTGGGCTATCTGCCTCAGGTGATGAAGATAGCCGACGACACAACGGTCAGAGAGGAGGCTCGTAAAGCTTTTGCGGGCAGAGTGAAGGTGAAAGAGAAGCTCGACGAGATGCAACGGCAGCTGGCCGAGCGCACTGACTATGAGAGCCAGGACTACATGCAGCTCGTGGAGCGCTTCACTCAGGAGCACGACCGCTATATGATGCTGGGAGGCGAAGGCTATGAAGCTGAGATGGAGCGCACGCTCATAGGGCTCGGCTTCCAGCGCACCGACTTCGACAGGCCTACGAGTGAGTTCTCCGGAGGATGGCGCATGCGCATTGAGCTTGCGAAGATTCTTCTAAGGCGTCCCGATGTGCTCTTGCTCGATGAGCCCACCAACCATCTTGACATCGAGAGCATACAATGGCTCGAGCAGTTCCTCTCCCAACAGGCCAAGGCTGTGGTGCTTGTCAGCCATGACCGTGCTTTCATCAACAATGTCACCAACCGAACAATAGAGATTACTTGTGGTCATATCGAAGACTACAAGGTGAAGTACGACCAGTACGTGGTGCTCCGGCGTGAGCGGCGCGAACAGCAGTTGCGGGCTTACGAGAATCAGCAGAAAGAAATCGCCGACATCAAGGACTTCATCGAGCGGTTCCGCTATAAGCCTACGAAAGCTGTGCAGGTGCAGCAGCGCATCAGACAGCTCGAGAAGATGGTGCCTGTAGAGGTCGACGAGGTGGACAACAAGGTGATGCACCTCAAGTTCCCGCCCTGTCTCAGGTCGGGCGACTATCCGCTCATCTGTCAGGATGTGAGGAAGGACTATGGCAGCCACACCGTCTTCGACCATGTTACTTTCACCATCAAGCGAGGCGAAAAGGTGGCGTTCGTGGGAAAGAACGGCGAAGGAAAGTCGACGCTCGTGAAGTGCATCATGGGGGAAATTCCTTTCACAGGGAAGCTCCGTGTGGGCCACAATGTGCAGATAGGCTATTTCGCGCAAAATCAGGCACAGTTGCTCGACGAGAATCTCACCATCTACGACACCATCGACCAGGTGGCCACGGGCGAGATGCGGCTCAAGATTAACGACCTGCTCGGAGCCTTCATGTTCGGTGGCGAGACATCAGAGAAGAAAGTGAAGGTGCTCAGCGGTGGCGAGCGCAGCAGGCTGGCCATGATAAAGCTCCTTCTTGAACCCGTCAACTTCCTCATCCTCGATGAGCCTACCAATCATCTCGATATGCCTTCGAAGGATGTGCTCAAGGAAGCTGTCAAAGCCTTCGACGGCACTGCCATCATCGTGAGCCACGACCGAGAGTTTCTCGACGGACTCGTCTCCAAGGTCTATGAGTTTGGAGGCGGTGTCGTGAAGGAACATCTCGGCGGTATCTATGACTGGCTGCGTACGGCTCACCCTGAATCGGCGGCACTGGAGAACGACAGTGTGCCCACGGTGGACGAGGTGCTCAGACAGCGCTCCGAAAGTACGGCCAAGGGAGAGGTTCCCTCGCTGGCTGCGCCTTCTGCCTCGAAACAGTCGTACGAAGAGCACAAGGCACAACAGAAGAAAATACGCAAGGCCCAAAAGGCTGTGGAAGACTCGGAACGCAAGATAGCCTCCATGGAGGCACGTATCAAGGAGCTCGACTCGCTGTTCATGGACCCAGAGAATGCTTCCGACATGAAGCTGGTCACCGAGTACACCTCCACCAAGGACCAGCTCGAGCGCGAGAACGAAAGGTGGATGGAGCTCTCTGAACAGCTTGAGGCTATCAGCCGGAGCAACTGACGCTGACACTATATAATAAGGTATACGCTCAGCGGAAAAAGAAAGACAACGATAATATAAATTATAAGATTATGAACATGAAACAATTACTTCCCGCTTTCCTCATGGTGCTGGCTCCCTCGGCAGGGGTGCTCGCACAGGGGAAGTCGGGTATCGACCTGAAGAACTTCGACCGTTCCGTCAGGCCGGGTGATGATTTTTATGAGTTTACTACCGGAGGCTGGCAGAAACTTCACCCACTGCCTGCCGCAGAATCACGCTATGGCAGCTTCGATATTCTGCAGGACAACGTGAACAAACAGATAAACACCATCCTCTCTGAGTTTCAGAAGAAGACTTACAAGAAAGGGACCATCGAGCAGAAACTTTCCGATTTCTATAAGCTTGCCCTCGATGTGGACCGTCGTAACAAGGAGGGTATAGCCCCCGTGAAACCTCTGCTCGATGAGATTGAGTCAGCCTCCACGGTCGACGCTTTGAAGAAACTTCAGCTCAAGTATGCCGTCTATGGCTACGGTGTGCAGTACGGCACCGGTTTCGGCGCCGACGAGAAGGACGTGACCAACAACATTCTGAACGTCTACCAGGGTGGGCTCACGCTGGGGCAGAAGGACTGGTATGTCAATAACGACTCGGCTACAGTGGCCATCCGCGAGGCCTACAAGAAGCACATAGCCCGCATGTTCGGACTCTATGGCTTCAGCGACGCTGTGGCCAAAGACAGGGCCGAGCGCATCTTCAAGATTGAGACCATGCTGGCCCTGCTCTCGAAGAGCAATGTCGAACTCCGTGACCCGGAGGCCAACTATCACAAGATGACGCTCGCTGAATTCAAACAGAACTATCCTAACCTCATGTTCGAGCAGATGGCCAACGCCGAGGGCGTGAAGAGCCAGTACATTCAGACCTTGGTGGTTGGTCAGCCCGAGTTCCTCACCGGACTCGACAAGGTGACGGCCATGTACAGTGCCGACGACCTCAAAGCCCTCATGGAGTGGGATGTCATTGGCAGTTCGGCTTCCTACCTCACCGATGAGATTCGCGAGGCCAACTTCGACTTCTACGGCCGCACCATGAGCGGAAGGAAAGAAGACCGGCCGTTGTGGAAGCGTGCCACCAACCAGGTGGAGTCGCAGCTCGGACAGGCTTTGGGCCGCATCTACGTGAGCCGCTACTTCCCGGAGAGCTCAAAGAAGATGATGGAAGAGCTCATCCACAACTTGCAGGTGAGCCTTGGACAGCGCATCGACGCTCAGACATGGATGGGCGACTCCACGAAGGCCAATGCCCACAAGAAGCTCGATAAGTTCTATGTCAAGGTGGGATATCCCAATAAGTGGCGCGACTACTCTGCTCTTGACATCGACCCGTCGAAGAGCTACTACGAGAACATCCTGGCCTGCCGCAAGTTCGCTAATGACGATGAAATAGCCCGCAAGGCCGGTAAGCCCGTCGACAGGGACGAGTGGTTCATGACTCCTCAGCAGGTGAATGCCTACTATAACCCGACGACCAATGAAATCTGCTTCCCCGCAGGCATTCTGCAGCGTCCCTTCTTCGACCCTAAGGCTGACGAGGCTTTCAACTATGGAGCCATCGGTGTCGTGATAGGTCATGAGATGACACACGGCTTCGACGACCAGGGACGCAAGTATGATGCCGACGGCAACATGAAGGACTGGTGGACTGCTTCCGACGCCAAGGGCTTCGAACAGCGCGCTAAACTCTATGCCGATTTCTTCGACAGCATCGAGGTGCTGCCCGGACTCCATGCCAACGGACGCTTTACACTCGGCGAGAACTTAGCCGACCACGGAGGACTGGAGGTCTCTTTCAATGCTTACAGGAACGCTACGGCAGGCAAGAAGCTCAAGACCATCGACGGTTTCACTCCCGACCAGCGGTTCTTCATCGCTTATGCCGGTGTCTGGGCCAGCAATATCACCAACGAAGAGATTCGCAACCGTGTGAAGCGCGATCCCCACTCGCTCGGCAAGTGGCGCGTGGACGGTGCGCTGCCTCACATCCAGGCTTGGTACGACGCCTTCGGTGTGAAGCCGGGTGACAAGATGTATATCCCGGCCGACAAGCGTCTGCAACTCTGGTAAACATCCTTATTACGGGGCGGGGGAGAGACTTCCTCCGCCCTTTGACCCTTTTTATTCCGCACTATGCCGTTACGATTACCCGACAGGTTGCCTGCCATTGAACTGCTCAAGAAAGAAAACATCTTCGTGATGGATGAGTCGAGGGCGCACTCACAGGAGATACGTCCCCTGAAGATAGTAATCCTCAACCTCATGCCTCTGAAGATTACCACAGAGACCGATCTCATCAGGCTCCTCTCCAACACGCCTTTGCAGATGGACGTCAACTTCCTGAGACTGAAGAGCCATACGCCCAAGAACACGCCCATCGAGCATATGATGATGTTCTACAAGGACTTCAGCATCATCTCGAAGCAAAACTGGGACGGCATGATTATCACCGGCGCACCTGTGGAGCAGATGCCTTTCGAGGAAGTGAACTACTGGGACGAGATAACCGAAATTTTCGACTGGGCGCGCACCCATGTCACCTCGACCTTGTTCATCTGCTGGGCTGCCCAGGCCGGACTGTACTATCATTACGGCGTGCCCAAGTACCCGCTGGCAAAGAAGATGTTCGGCATCTTCGAGCAGTATCCCCTGAAGCCGAGGCTGCCGATATTCCGTGGGTTCGACGATGTGTTCTTCATGCCTCACAGCCGCCATACCGAGGTGCATCGCGAGGATATCCTTGCTCATCCTGCCCTCGACCTCATTGCCGAGTCGACGGAGAGTGGCGTGAGTATGGTGATGGCCCGTGGCGGCAGGGAGATTTTCATTACGGGGCATCTCGAATATGCCCCCGACACACTCGACAAAGAGTATCATCGCGACTTCGGTAAGCGTGACGACGTGGAGAAGCCCCGCAACTACTATGTGGACGATGACCCTTCGAAGGGATTTGTGGTCAGGTGGAGGGCTCATGCCAATCTGCTCTTTTCAAACTGGATTAACTATTACGTCTATCAGGAGACGCCCTATCGGATAGAGGATATCCGCTGAGAGGGCTCTTCAAAGGATTCTGCAACATGCGAAAGCTCGAACTTTTAGCCCCGGCCAAGAATGCGGCCATAGGAAAGATAGCCATCGACCACGGTGCCGACGCTGTATATATCGGTGCCGACCATTTCGGCGCGCGTGCCTCGGCAGGTAATTCTGTCGACGACATCGCCGGCCTTTGCCGCTATGCTCATTTCTTTGGCGCTAAGGTCTATGTCACCGTCAACACCATCATCTACGACAAGGAGTTAGAGGCTTCCCGTAAACTCGTGGAGGCTCTTGCTGATGCCGGTGCCGACGCCCTCCTTGTTCAGGACATGGCAGTCCTTTCGATGCCCCATCGCATTCCGCTCCACGCCAGCACACAGTGCGACACCCGTACTGCCGACAAGGTGAAATGGCTCCGTGACCTCGGGTTCGCTCGAGCAGTGCTCGCACGTGAGCTCTCGCTTTCTGAGATTAGGGCCATTCATGAGGCCGTACCCGATATTGAGCTTGAGGCTTTCATTCACGGTGCCCTCTGCGTGAGCTATTCCGGCGTGTGCTACGCCTCGCAGGCGTGTTTCGGGCGCAGTGCCAACAGAGGAGAGTGCGCGCAGTTCTGCCGCATGAAGTTCGACCTCCTCGATGCAGATGGGCGTGAAATAGTCAGGCAGAGTCACCTCCTCTCGCTCAAGGACATGTGTCTGCATGGCCATCTGGGAGAGCTTGCCGATGCCGGTGTGTGCTCGTTTAAGATTGAAGGACGACTGAAAGATGCCGACTATGTGAAGAATGTGGTGGCAGCCTACAATGCCGAACTCAACAGTCTGGTGAAGCAACGCCCCGCTGACTATTGCAGGGCCTCGCACGGGGAAGTGCGGACAACCTTTGAGCCTAATCTGCACAAGACTTTCAACCGCGGCTATACCACTTACTTCCTTGAAGGGCGACAGCCGGGAATCTTCTCTCCCGACACGCCTAAAGCACTCGGAGAGTTTGTCGGAAAGGTGAAGGAGTTGCGCCGTGACAGCTTCAATGTGGCTGGTACGTCATCCTTTGCCAATGGCGACGGACTCTGCTTCATTAACGACAGTCATCAGCTTGAAGGCTTCCGGGTGAACAAGGCTGTGGGCAACCGCCTCTTTCCTCTGCGCATGCCTGCTCATCTCAGACCTGGCATGGCACTCTATCGTAGCAGCGATGAGGCCTTCAGCCATCTTCTTGCCGGTGAGACTGCCAGCCGGCGACTGCCTCTCAATTTCAGTCTCAAGCCTACTTCCGAGGGATTTTGCCTGAGAGGAGAGAGCTGCGGCAAGACAGCGGAGGCCACGGTGGAGTTCGGCCACGAAAAGGCACAGCGTCCACAGCACGACAACATCGTCAGACAGCTCGGGCGACTCGGAAACACTCATTTCGAACTTGGTCGCTGCGACGCAGACGCTGCCTCCACCTTTTTCATACCGTCGAGTATGTTGGCCGACCTGCGCCGGCAGGTTGTGGAGAGTCTGACGGAAGCTCTCTCTACGCAACCTTCTTCTGCCATGTCTCAGCCCGTCCTTGCCCCGTCGGCTCCGGTGAAAAGATGGCAGAGGGAATATGGCTCGTTCCCTTACCTCTATAATATAGCCAATGCCGCTGCCCGCGCTTTCTACCAGTCGCATGGCATGGAAAAGCCGTCGGCTGCTTTCGAGGTTGTGCAGCCGACAGGTGAGAAACTCATCATGCAGTGCCGCCATTGCCTGCGCTTTGCCCTCGGCTACTGCGTGAAGCGTGGAGGCCGAAAACCCTGTTGGAAGGAGCCCCTCATGCTACGGTTGGGCAATGGCCAAATGTTCAGGCTGGAGTTCAATTGTGCCGAGTGCCAGATGAACATCTATGCCGATGGCTCACCCCATCAGCACAATACCCCCAATATTCCTAAAGATGAATAGTGTTTCCATGCCCCATCGTCCCGGCAGCCACAGCATACGGCTTCGGTACTTGCGACAGCTCGCCGTCTTTGGCGTACTGTTGGCGCTGCTGCCCCTTGTCAGCTCCTGTTGGAATCATCCGGCTCCATCAGGGGGATTCACGTCCAAATACACGGCCCGGCAGCGAGACTCCATCTCCTTCTTTGCCAAACATCACTACACCAACGGCTTCAACTTCCTCGTGAAGGCTGATTCCATGCACCTGCTCGTGCAGCAACCGGAGGAGAAACTCTCGGGACTGATGACCGACTCGTTTGCTGTGAAGCACAACATGCGAGTGGCTGTGGCCGACATCCGAACCATTCCCACCGACTCCATCGACTCGGTGTGGGTGGAGCTTGCCACTACTCCGGGCCGCTTCGGATGGATTCATGAGAAGGAAATGTTGCGACATGTCGTCCCCGACGACCCTATCTCGCAGTTCATCTCGGTGTTCTCAGACACTCACCTCATCATCTTCCTCGTTGTCATTGTGCTGATAGCCCTTGGCTACCTGACCCGCAAGCTCATGAAGTCGAAGCTGCCCATCGTCATCTTCCGCGACATCGACTCGTTCTATCCCACGTTGCTCACCCTCATCGTCTCGGCTGCGGCCACCTTCTACGACAGCATTCAGATGTTCGCTCCCGACGCGTGGCAGAACTTCTATTTCCATCCCACGCTCAATCCTTTCTCTGTGACTCCGTTGCTGTCGGTGTTTCTGCTGTCGGTCTGGGCCATGCTCATCGTGGGACTTGCAGCCGTGGACGACGCACGCCACCAGCTTTCCACCGCCGATGCCATACTCTATCTCTGCGGACTTGCGGCTGTATGTGCGGCTTGCTACATCGTTTTCAGCATCACCACCTTATATTATATAGGCTACATTCTGCTGGCCTCGTTCGCTTTCTTTGCCCTTTGGCGCTACTTCCATTATGCGCGGGCAGAGTACGTGTGTGGTAACTGCGGTGCCAAGCTTCGCCACAAGGGCCGGTGCCCCCATTGTGGAGCCATCAACGAGTAGGCTTCAGCTTCGCAGACTTTTTTATCCGACTGGATACTTGAAGAAATATTTCCACAACGGCGCTGCCATCATGGCCTGAACGATGTGGCCCTCCGTGAGCATGGCAAACACCTCCTCGCGGCTGCGGAGCACCACGCGAAGGTCCTCTGTCGGGTCGAGGTGCTGTCCGGTTGTTTTCTCCACGCCGCGGGCCAGAAAGCAATGGCATAGGTTGTCGTTTGTGCTGGAGTTGGGGGACAGCGTCATCAGTTCCTCCCACTGACCGCCCGTGAATCCGGTCTCCTCCTGAAGCTCACGTTGAGCTGCCTCTAAGGGCGTTTCCCCTTCCTCCATCACCCCCGCGCAGATTTCCTGTGAGACGACACCGAGGGCATAGCGGTACTGTTTCTCCATGATGAGCATACCGTCGCGAGTCTCTGCTATCACGTTTATCCAGTCGGGATAGTGGAGCACGTAGTACTCGTTGTTTACGCGACCGTCGGGCAATCTCACTTTGTCGCGTCTGACCGACAGCCAAGGCCGGCTGATGAGACACTCTGTGCTGAGCGTCGTCCATTTCATCTCTTCGTCGTTCTCTTTCATTGTCGTGCTTTCTTTTGATAATGTCTGACAGTCTGATTTATTGTTTGAAGCAACAGTCAAAAGTGCTGTAGCTTTTTATGTCTATGAGGAAAATGACACGTCAAGCCTAACGACTTGTTCTTGAAGCTACAGCAGCTGTGTCAACCACAAACGTGACTAAGCCGCAGACGTATCAACCAAATATAAAAATAATGTTTAACTGGGTCAACCAACATTAAAAATAAGACTCAAAGTAGTCAACCAAAAGCGTTAAACTACATTCAATTCTGCTCAGTACTCCTTAGTGGTACTGGAGTATTCATGCTTTAGTACTGCAGTAATTTGCCTACAATACTCGAGTATTTTATAGGAGGTACTAATGCAGTCATACGGAGTCTAAGCCGCCATTCCTATTGATGCACTGCCTGGAATCGTCGAAGCCTATTTCTTGTGTTCCTATTCGTTGTTGATACAAGGTCGGAACAGTTTGAGAATATGCCATTTGCGAGGGGAGGCTCTTGAAGAAAGCTCTCTGGATGGTGTAGAAGAGTCGTCCTTTACCTCCTTAAATGGCTCAAAGGCCACGCTTCGGGCAAAATGAGTCTGATGTGGGCAGAAAAGCGGCGTTTTTC
Organism: uncultured Prevotella sp.; assembly: GCA_900314365.1. Taxonomy (GTDB): domain Bacteria; phylum Bacteroidota; class Bacteroidia; order Bacteroidales; family Bacteroidaceae; genus Prevotella. The sequence goes on from OMVH01000293.1 coordinate 9,570, forward strand.
TTTGTGCTGTCGGCTTAATTATGTAATTTTGCCAAAGGAATAATTCCACCGTGAAACCATTATCATTAACACCATGTAAATAGTTTCTTCTATGAAACAAACCATCATTGCATTACTTTTCGCGGCTGTCACGCCCGTCACAGTACAGGCACAGGATTTGGCCGTCGAGGATGTCATCAGGCCTCTGCCTGATGGGGCCATACAGTTGACCAACTATTTCGAGAACGACATCAACAACTGCATTGAGCATTGGAACAAGGAAAAATTGCCTTACACCGGGCTCGTTGACTTCTTCCGCAACGGCCGTAAGATGTTCGGGCTGGGCGAGATGTGGGGCAAAGCCGTGCGAAGTGGCTCCATGTTCTACCGCTACAATCATGATCCGGAGCTCAAGCGCATCCTTCAGGCCACTATGAAGGACGCGCTGTCCACAGTTCGCAGCAACGGTTCCATAGCCTGTGTGCCCGTTGACAAACAGCCCGACGGTCGTGGAGGTGACCTTTGGGAGCGCAAGTACACGCTGCTTGGACTCACTCAGTACTACTGGCATGTCGACCGCAGCAAGGCAGTGCTCAAGGCTATCGTCAACGAAGCCAACAGTGTTGTCGACCAGGTGGGCGATTCACCTAAGGCTGATATCACCCTGCAGGGATGGAGCGTCAACGGCATTGAGTCGTCATCGATTCTCGAACCCATGGTAAGGGCCTATGAGATAACGGGTAAGAAGCGCTATCTTGAGTTTGCCAAGTACATCATCAGAAAGGGCGGGTGCAAGGGGGCCAATCTCTTTGAGGAAGCACTCTACAATGTGCTGCCCCGCAAGATGGGCGCCGGTTATCCCAAAGCCTATGAGATGCTTTCCATCTTCGAGGGACTGGCTGAGTACTATCGTGTCACCGGCGACCCTCAGGCCGCGACGGAGATTATCAACCTCTTCAACAGCGTCAAGGAGCGTGAAATCACGCTTATCGGCAATGGCGGAGCCGACCAGCCCTACTATCCCAAATGGAATGGAGAGGCTTGGGATGACACGCGTTTCCAACAGTCGAACCCAAAGATAAAGCGAATGATGGAGACGTGTGTAGGTGTCACGTGGATGAAGTTCTGCTCCCAGATACTCCGTTTGACAGGTGACGTTACGGCCGCCGAATATATAGAGAAGTATGCCTACAACGGTCTCATCGGAGCCATGCGGCCCGGTGGCGACGGCTTCAGCTACGTCAATCTGCTCAACGGACATAAGGTGACCAATTCCGGTTGGGGCACCACTGTCAACGGTCTGCGTGTGACGTGCTGCAACCTCAACGGTCCTATGGGACTCGCTTACATACCCTATGTGGAGGTGATGCAGGCCGACGACGGCCCCGTGGTGAACCTTTGGAATGCAGCCAAGGCAACGGCGAAGACGGCTAAGGGCAGGGATGTCAGTTTCAGTATCGACACACAGTACCCACTCGACGGTAAGGTGAAAATCACCATGGGAAAGCTCAAGGCTGAGCGTTTCAATATGAAGTTGCGCATTCCGTCATGGTGTGGCAGCGGACTTGAAGTGAGGGTCAACGGAGAGAAAGTGGAAGATGTAAAGGCAGGTTCCTATCTCAATCTCACGCGTGTATGGCATTCGGGCGATGTCATCAGCCTCGACTTCGACATGCGTTGCCGGCTGATACCCTCTCATGAGACACAAGGTAAGCCCGCCGGTAGCTACGTTGCACTGCAATATGGTCCTACGGTGCTGGCACGCGATGAGAACATCGACAGCAACTATGCGGCTCCGGTGGCGATAGAGGCCGATGCTGCCGGCGAAGTGAAGGTGGAGCGGGTGAAGCCTACCCTCAGCACAACGCGCATGGAATTTATCGTGCCTACAGCCGACGGCCCGGTTCATATGACCGACTATGCGTCTGTGGACGGATGGAACGGAAAGCAGGTCTGCACCTGGATGCCTGTGAAGAAATGACGGAGGCCAAATAGGAAGTGGACGCCGACAGACAAAAAAACGTCCCAAAGGATTCGGGCTTCCTTTGTGGAGGCCCCTATCCTCTGGGACGGTAGCAACTGAAAGTTATATTCCGCAGTCGCCCGAAGCAAGTCCTTTAGTCCACTTGAATGGTCTTCTGGACTTTCTTTTCCTCAACGCTCTTCTTGGGTAGTTCTATGTGAAGGATACCGTTGCTGACGTTGGCTGCAATCTTGCTGGTGTCAACGTCGTCGGGAAGTTCGTAAGTCTGTTCGTAGTTGCTGTAGTTGAACTCACGGCGCAGATAATGCTCCTTCTTCTCCTCCTGCTTGTGCTCGAACTTATCTTCTATCTTCACTTCCAGGTTGCCGTCACTGTTGATGTTAATGCGACAGTATTCCTTTTTCAGTCCGGGAGCGGCTATCTCCATTTCGTAGGCCTTGTCGTTCTCTTTCACGTTCACAGCGGGTGCGGTAGCGTTCATGCGAGGCATCCAACTGTCATCAAAGAAGTTGTCGAAGAAGTTCGACATCCAGTCATTGTGATTTCTACGTGCTAAGATCATATCTTTACCTCCAATTATAGTTTTAACTTTACTCTTATATATGTTTCTGGTCGCCTATGCCTTTGGGCTTCAGCGCCTTCACCCGATGGTAAGCAAGGAGTGTGCCTGCGGTGGAAGAGTGACATAATGTCGCTTCTCGGGCGACAGAATGTCTATTCCGCGCACTTGCCGTTTCCTGTGGCATAGCTTTCGTGGATGTCAAAATATAAAATAATAACACTAAGATTATGGATGGAGATTTCGTTTACGGCTTCATTGTCCTCGCCGAACTTTTGGGCCTCGGCGTTGCAGGCAGTATCATAGTGAGGTTGATAGAACTCAAGGACCTCAGAGAGGCGCGGCGCGGGCAGCGCAGATACAGGCTCTTCATGCGGCGTTATAAGGAGAAAGTTGATGAGGAGGGCTGATGCAGCCTCAGCATCGAAGATAGGACGCAGTCGGGTAATTATCGTCCCGACTCAATAAAAATATTCACGCTTTTGCGTTCGCGAGAGCAAATAATTTATTAATTTTACGCCGTACTTACGATGTCGCCTTCTCGTTGAGGCCCATAGAAATGATACTGACACAGCTAACGAACTAATAAAACAACTATTATGCGATTAAAGAGAAATCTCGCGCTTTGCGCGGTACTCCTCTCCGCTTCAATGGCTTTGGCCCAGAGCGATGGGGGAGTGGTGAAGTACATCAACCCCTTCATTGGAACGGGGGCAGTAGATGCAAACAGTCTTATGGGAAACACATTCCCCGGTGCTACGGTGCCCTTTGGCATGGTGCAGCTCAGTCCCGACGTGAAGGACAAACCCTCGGGCTACGATCCTTCGGGCTACGACTACAGCCAAAAGCGCATCTATGGCTTCAGCCATACTCATCTTAACGGTACGGGATGTGTGGACCTTCTCGATTTCCTGGTGATGCCGACATCGCGCGACTTGCAAAGCCTGGCCCGGACCAACGACTATAGTTCTACTTTCAGTCACGACAACGAAAAGGCTTCGGCCGGCTACTATCAGGTGAAACTTGATGAGAGTGGAGTGAACTGCGAGATGACGGCAACGACGCGTACGGGCATGCACCGCTACACTTTCCCTCAGGGTAAGGCCAACAACCTCGTTTTCGATCTTCAGCACGGTGGCAACAGCATCAAGGAAATCTTTGACGCACAGGTGAGACTTGTCGACCCTTACACCCTCGAGGGCTACCGTATGCTCGATGGCTGGCAGCGCTATCGCAAGGTGTGCTTCTATGCAAAGTTCAACCGTCCTGTCACCTCGAAGGTTTTCCGAGCCTACAACAGGGTGTTCACCGACGGCGACTGGGCTAACGGACGCGACGTTAAAGCCTACCTGAGCTTTGCCCCAAGCACTGAGCCGCTCATCGTAAAGGTGGCACTCTCCCCGGTAAGCGTCGCTAATGCCAAAGAGAACATGGCCGAGAATCCTGGATGGGATTTCGATGCTGTTCACAAGCAGGCTGTAGCAGCATGGGAGAAAGAACTTGCCAACGTGCGCGTTGATGGCACCGAAGACCAGAAGGCTATCTTCTATACCGGTCTCTATCACGCTTATATCCAGCCCAATACCATCTCTGATCGTAACGGAGAGTTCATGTATGCTGACTATACCACCGGAAAGCTTCCCGCTGGTGAGACTCATTACAGCACCTTCTCTCTTTGGGACACCTTCCGTGCTTGTCATCCTATGTACACGTTGCTGAAGCAGGATCGTGTGGCCGACTTTGTGAAGAGTATGCTCCGCCAGTACGATACTTATGGCTATCTGCCTATATGGCAGCTTTGGGGTACTGACAACTATTGCATGATTGGCAATCACGCTATCCCCGTGCTTGTCGATGCTGCTTTGAAGCATATCCCCGGTGTCGATGCCGAGCGTGTCTTTGAGGCCGTGAAGGGTACTTCGCTTCGTGAACATCGCAATTCGCCTTGGAGAATCTATGAAAAGTATGGTTACTATCCCGAGGATTTGCAGACGCAGTCGGTGTCTATCACCTTGGAGGAATCCTATAATGATGCCTGTGTGGCCCGTCTGGCAAAGGCTCTTGGTAAGACCGAAGATTATGAATTCTTCGAGAAGCGCTCGCGCAATTATCGCAACCTCTTCGATGCATCCACAGGCTTCTTCCGTGCAAAGAACAGTGATGGCAAGTGGATAGAACCTTTCAATCCTTTGCAGTATGGTGGCAACGGTGGTAATCCGTATACGGAAGCTAATGCCTGGCAGTATCGTTTCTATGTGCCGCAGGACGTTCCCGACCTTATCAAGCTCATGGGTGGCAACAAGAAGTTTGTGGCAGAGCTCGACAAGTTCTTCACGCTCAAGGGCGGTGAGGCCGAGAAAAATGGCAATGCCAGTGGCTTCATAGGTCAGTATGCTCATGGCAATGAGCCCAGCCATCACTGTGCTTACCTTTACAACTATGCCGGACAGCCCCGGAAGACGCAGTACTATGTGAACAAGGTGATGACGGAACAGTACAAAAATCGCATTGACGGCTATTCAGGCAACGAGGACTGCGGACAGATGTCGAGCTGGTACATCCTTTCAAGCATGGGCTTCTATCCTGTCGATCCGGCCAATGGTGTCTATGAGTTTGGGTCACCGCAGTTCCGTAGGGTGGAGATAACTTTGCCTTCGGGAAAGAAGTTTGTCATCACCTCCAACCGCAAGGGGAAGGATGATTGCTACGTGAAGGGTGTGAAGCTCAATGGCAAGACCTACAAGAAAGACTACATCCTCCACAGTGATATCATGAACGGAGGAACGCTCGAATTCACGATGAGCGCTAAGTGATAGGATGAATAAGATGAGGGCTATAGTGTCTTTGTTCCTGCTGTTCCCGCTCTTAATGTCGGCTCAGGAGGCTCCTCGCGGTCTGCGTGTCGACTTGTTGGAGCATCCTGACAGCATCTTTGTCTCCGGGCAGCAGGCTGTGGTCAGTAGTGCCACACCTTACTTTTCGTGGGAGTGTGGCAGCGGTATGACTGGCGGCAGACAGGCGGCATGGCGAATCCTTGTGGCTTCAAATGCTGACCGTCTCACGGAAGGCAAGGCTGATGTCTGGGACAGTGGCCGGCAGAAAAGTAGCATTTCTACGGCTGTCTGCTATGGAGGAAAGGCACTTCGGCCCTCATCTTGTTATTTTTGGACCGTACAGACTTTCGATAGGCAGGGCAATGCCAGTTCCTGGGCTGTCCCGCAATCGTTTAGGACTGCGCCCGTTCTCGACGGCAGTTTTGCTTATTATCCTCTTACTTTTGACACAGTTGGCCCTGTGAGTCAGCTTATCGCAGGCGATTCCTTGTTTGTTGATTTTGGGTTGGATGCTTTTGGTACACTGCGTCTCGAACTCGACGAAGCACCGACGGAGGCACAGTCGTTCACGGTTCTTCTCGGCGAGAAAAGACGTGGAAATCAGGTTGACGAGACTCCTTCGGGCACAATCCGATTTGCACGTTATGAGCTGACCACGCGTCCAGAGCAGCCCACCTATATTATCCATCTGCGCAAGGATGCCCGCAATACCACTACGAAAATCAATGAGAGCGGGATGTTGCCTGTACTCATGCCTGATTATATTGGCGAGGTTATGCCCTTCCGTTATGCCGCTGTGATTGGCTTAAAACAGAAGGTGAGGGTGAGCAGGACTGATGTTCATTATCCTTTCGACAATGATGCCTCCTCTTTCGAAAGTTCAGACCCGGTGCTCAATGCCGTATGGCAGTTGTGCAAACATTCCATGAAGGCCACTTCGTTCTGCGGACTCTATGTGGATGGCGATCGCGAGCGAATCTCTTATGAGGCTGATGCCTTTGTCAATCAACTGTCCCATTATGCTGTGGATGCTGAGTACTCAATGGCTCGACGTACGGTGGAGCACCTTATACTGCATCCTACGTGGCCCACGGAATGGATTCTGTTGACGCCGCTCCTTGCGTGGAATGATTATCTTTATACCGGTGACGACCGTCTGCTGAGACGCTACTATGACGATATCTCCCGAAAGACACTTTCTGCTTTAGCTGACTCCACCCACCTCATCAGCACGCGCACAGGCCGCCTGAGCCGTGAGGTTATGAATGGGGTACACTACCGTGGAAAGGCCATTCGTGATATTGTCGACTGGCCCCAGGGGGGAGCCAAGGGTGTAGAAAAAGAGTATGGAGGCGAGACCGACGGCTTTGTGTTCTGTAACTATAATTCCGTGGTCAATGCCTATTACTTTGGGGCTCTTGGAGCTATGGAGAAAATCTCGAAGTCTATAGGGCGTAAGGAGGATGCAAAGCGTTACGCACGTCAGATGGAAATCTTGCGCAGAGCCTATTACAAACAGTTCTATGATGAACGGCGGGGCTTGTTTCATGATGGCGACACCACCCTTCATTGCTCGCTTCATACCAATATGTTCGCCTTGGCCTTTGGTCTCGTGAAGCCAGCCGACCGGCCTGCTGTGGCCCGCTTCTGCGAGAGCCGTGGTATGGCTTGCAGTGTCTACGGAGCACAGTTCCTACTTGATGCTCTCTATGAGAATGGCCTGAGTGATTATGCCTACACTTTATTAACGTCTACTCGCAAGCGTAGTTGGTGGAACATGCTTCGTATGGGATCGACTATCACGACGGAGGCTTGGGATAATGTCTTCAAGCCGAATCTCGACTGGAATCATGCATGGGGAGCTGCTGCCGGCAACATTATCGTGCGCCGGCTTCTCGGCATTAGACCAACAGCCCCTGGTTTCGCTTCCGTTGTCATTCAGCCGGAGCCCGGCGCCCTCAAGGAGGTGAATGCCACAGTGCCTACGGTTCGTGGTCCCATCGCTGTTCATTTTCTCAATCCGGGCGACGGCACATTTACACTCGATGTGGACGTACCGGACAATGTGGAGGCGTCGGTGATACTTCCTGGAAGCACAAAGGCACACAAAATAACTGCCGGAAAGCACAGACTCACTTCTGGAAAGTAAGTCTGGGTAGCGCTCAATGGGAAATGAATTGCTTGGTGGCTATTGCCCGGTGGTCATGGTCTCCAGCTTATTCACTGCCTGCTCCATGTCAGCAGCGAAATGGCCGTGCTCCTTCAGAAAGCCTTCTGCACCATCAGAGATATAATTGTAGAGTTCTTTGTCCATACTCGTGAGGTAGTCGGAAATAGCGTACTCGATGTCGTCACGCTGCGTGGAACTCGTGGAGTGGGCGTAGACGCGCCATTTCTGATGAAGGAAGCAGTAGGCTTCCTCTATATTGTCTTTCGTTATCATGGTGGGCAAAGTTACATCTTTTTCTTTCTTGAACCAAGCCGGAAAGGCATTTTTATGTCGAAAATAATGAACCTTTTCTTTGTTTCGTAGCGATTGTTTTGCTAATTTTGCATTACCTGAAGGGCAGGCCCGCATGTCCAATTAAGAACCTTAACGTCCGGAGGCGGGAGAGCCGGACTACAAAGACGGAGGAAACAATCATGAAACGCAAGCCAAAGATGCACAGGGAGAATGATTTCGACATGGACAATGCCTATCAGGACGATGACAGGCAGGTGGAGCTGCGTGATGACTCTAACAATAGCAGCGACGACTGAACCATGCGAAAGGTAGACGAAGGTTTCGTGCTGTGGCAGGGCCACCGTACTTACTACCGCAGCGTAGGAGAGGGTGATGTCTCTAAGGCTCCCCTGCTCCTGTTGCACGGTGGGCCCGGAAGCACACATAATTATTTTGAGGTGCTCGACAAGCTGGCCGACAGTGGAAGGCGCATTGTCAGCTACGACCAGATAGGTTGTGGCAATTCTTTTGTCGACGGCTGTCACGAGCTGTGGTGTCTGGAAACATGGCTCGAAGAACTTGAGGCCGTGCGCAGTCAGTTGGGGCTGACCCGCCTGCATGTCTTGGGACAGTCGTGGGGTGGCATGCTGATTATAGCGTGGCTTGTGGACCGCAAGCCGCAGGGAGTCTGTTCTGCGATACTTTCGAGCACACTCTCCTCGAGCCGTCTGTGGAGTAAAGAGCAGCATCGGCTCATCTCTTTTATGCCGATGGACGAACAGGAGGCGATAGCGCGTGCAGAGCGGACAGGCAACTACGACGAGGCTTATCAGCGCGCCAACGACCACTATACGCTTCTGCATGCCTGTTCTCCCGCCGGACCCGATTCTCCGGAATGTCTCCGGCGTAAGAAACGTTTCGGAACAGAGTCCTATGTCGATGCCTGGGGACCTAATGAATACACGCCTACGGGTACTCTGCGCGACTTCGATTATACCGACCGTCTCGGCGCCATCAGCCAACCCTGCCTCATTGTCAGCGGCACTAACGATGAGTGTACACCCTTGGTAGCGAAGACGATGGCCGACCGAATACCCACATGCCGCTGGGAGTTGCTCGACGGAGCGCGCCACATGACCTTTGTCGACCAGACCGACAACTACTGCCAAATGCTTGACAAATGGCTCAAAGAACACGACTGTTAGGGGGAGTATTAATAGGTGGACGCAGGAACTTGTAATGTTAAAATAACACAAAGAATAACATTTATTTTGCCAGTTTCCCAATTTCGTTCTACCTTTGCACCGCCTTACAGTGGTGAGGGCGTTTAGCTCAGTTGGTTTAGAGCATCTGCCTTACAAGCAGAGGGTCGGC
>OMVH01000289.1 GCA_900314365.1 uncultured Prevotella sp.
TCCTATTTTGGCGTATTTGGGAGCAAAGTAAGTCTTGCTTCAAAATATGCCCGTATTTTGGCACTTTCGCGTTTCTTTTTCTTTACAAACTTCACGACGACCTTTGATTTTTGATACGCTTTTTAGGGCCGAAGTCAATCAAGTGTGCAATGTAATTCCACCCCCTACGCCACCTCACAGATGAAGCTTATCATGGCAGTAGGCAGCGGCACGCTGATAGAACGCTTGTTCATCGGTCAGGGACACCGGCTCCACAGCGCTGAGTTCTGCCGACAGTCGCATCAGTGCCGATGACGCATGCCAACCGGCCTGCTTACGGAGAGCAAGGCTCTTGCGCGCTTCGAAAGCAGCGCGCGCCGGAGCTCGTTTGCGCAACATAAAAGCCAGCTCGCCGTGAAGTCCTGCACTGAAAACCTCCCGCTTCTGTCTCATTACTGCCGTGCAGAGCAAAGCCACCTTCAGGTCATGGTCGTCGGTGATTGCGGCCAATCCGCTATAAAGGTAAGGGTCATGATAGCGTTGCAGCAGGCGGATGTAGACCCCAGTGGCTTTATCGCGCTGCCCCGACATAGCGTAGACCTGAGCCAGATGCCTGAGATTGTTCTTGTCGGAAGGCCTCGCCTCCAGGGCCCTTGTGAACAGCGGCATCACTCGCTCCACATAGCTGCGGCCTTTCTTTGCAAGAGGTTTCATGAGATGGTCGACAGCCCGCTGTCCCAGCGAAGCCATGTAATGACCATTGAACTGTGAGGCTTTCCAATCGTCGTCCTTGAGCTTCTCGACAAACGGGATAAAGTACTCCAAATTAAATTCTTCCACTTTGGAGTCCATCTTCAGCGCACATCGCACGATGGCCGCATTGGCCTTCCCGTCGTCTTCCGTATGGGCCGCAGCCCTGACCATGCGCGTGAGTGCCTGTCGGGCCTCAGCAAGGCGGCCCGCCGAAAAGTATTTGGCAAACATGTCGTTGGCTGTCCACAACATAGCCAGCGACGTGTAGTGTCCCTGGTGAACGTCGAACATCGGGCAAATAGCCTCGTAGGCCTGCTCTGTCTGCCCCTTCTTGCGAAGCTCGAAGACATCCCTCACCTCCATAGCTGTTCAATAAGAAGCGGTACAGGGTATGCCGGCAGCTATAACCCGGTCGCGTATGGCATCGAGCTCAGCGGGAGTAGCCTTGAGCAAATTGCGGTCGGGGGTCTCGCGGTCGATGGTATATATCATCACCTCCATCGGAGCTATTTCGCGGACAGCCTCCAGCCACGGCTTCACATAGTCCTCGCCGAGGTTATCGACTGACTGAGGCTGGGGACCATCGGTGAAGCCCTTCATGAAGATGGTCTGGATGATAACGTGACCGTGGAAAGCCTTCATGCCTTCAATGATGTCACGCACGGAATAGGACGGTTGCTGAGGACGGTCCACACAGCGGATGTAACCGGCATTGACAGTGTCGAGCTTCAGAATGTTGTTGTCCACCTTCATGAGAGCGGCCCTGACCGCAGGCTTCGAGATGAAGGTGGAATTGCTCAGCACGCTAATCTTGGCCTGCGGACAGAGGGCATCGCGCAGTCTGACAGTATCGTCGATGATGCCCGCAAAGTCAGGATGGCCCGTGGGCTCCCCGTTGCCTGCAAAAGTCAGCACATCGGGGTGACTGCCTTCAAGGTGCATCTTCGTCAGTTGCTTCTCAAGGGCCGAAGCCACCTCTGCGCGCGTTGGACGATGGTGACGGGGCAGTCGGTCCTTGTTGTAGCCGCACTCGCAATAGATGCAGTCGAAGGTGCACACCTTGCCGTCGTCGGGCATGAGGTTGATGCCAAGGGAGAGGCCTAACCGGCGACTGTGAACAGGACCGTAGATGGGGGAAGGATAGATAACTGTGCTCATTTTTATTACATTTCTACTTGTGGTGGCAAATGTAGGAAAAAACAGCGAAACTGATAAGAGAATGGTCGGATTATTTGCCTGCAAACTGAAAAAAAATGAATCTTCAGCCGTAAGAGCCATCGAGTTTATGAGGCGCACCCGATAAACCCTGTGGTTAGAGAATTAAACTCAAGAGCACTGCTATATCTTTTACAAAAACAAATAAAACCCTTGCTGTGATGCAAGGGCTACGACTGGTGGGACTGTGTTTTTAAGGTTTTTCTTTGTGCCAGCGTCATTATCCGACGGAGGAGGATTTGCCGTTTGGTGGGTGATGGCGGTTAGAGGCGTAGCCTCTCACAAGCCATCATCCAACAACGGCAAAGGGCGTTGGCCCTTGACGATGGCACAAAGGGTTTTCTTGGTTTTGGTTATAAAACTAAGAACTAAAACCACAGGGCTTATCGGGTGAGCCGTTTATGATTCAGACGGCTCCTGTGCACCGACAACTTTAGGGGAAGCCTCCGCGAGTTCCAACATTTTCAGCCGACGAATGACCTGTACATGGATATTTTCGTTAACTTTGCAAACAATTCTGTAGAAGCTATTACCCAAGAAGAATATGAGTCGAAGACGAATACTGAGCATCATCGAACTTGCCATTACCGCCATCTACGTGTCGCTTTGCTGGAACGTGGGCGGACTGCTGCCGCACAGCCTCTCGTGTACCTCTTATATAATACCACATTATATCGACTTCTCCATCTACATTCTCACGGTGATGGTCTTCGTGGCTCTCACGCTTTTCCACGGCAGCAACCGCACGTGCCGCGTCATGGTGTGGCTGATGCTTATTGGTCTGGCCGATGTGGCCGTCTCGCCTCATTACCACACAGAGAACACCTTTCTGCACTATTTCGGCGGCATCCTCTGTTGTGTCGCTTCCGTGGTCTATGCCGCCCAGCGTGCCCCCAAAGTGCTCTACACATGGCTGGTGTGCTTTGTCTTCTGCGCCGTAAACCCGAGGTGCCGCATTCTCTTTGAGGAACTCAACTGTCTCGTAGAAATCATTCTACTCAACTTCTTCATTACCGACCCGCCACATTCTAAGGTGACGGCCCCCTCATTGAAGGAAAACTGACATAGCATGACAAGGACGATGCCGACAAAAAGCCACATAGAAACCACAACAAGTATGTGTACTCTTTGCTCGCACACACCCTCTCTTTTACCCATGCAACCGTTCAAATTTGTCAAAAAGTAAGCTTTGCCACATGATTTTAGCCTCGAGAACAAGGTTATTTCAGAATAAATGCCTAACTTTCGGGCAAAATACTTAAACTATGGAAACTAAAACAATCAAGGACTTTGATGAGCTGCTCAGCCGGGAGCTTCATCAGGGAAAAAATAAGCGTGTCGCCATAGCCTGGGGACTCGACACCGAAACCCGTGCCGCCATCCTCGAAGCTCTTCAGCGGAGAATGCTTGAGGCTGTCTTCGTGGGTCCAGGGGAGCCACTGCGCCAAAGCCATGAGTTCGAAGCCTTCAGCGACCACGTCAGCTACGTGGAGGCTGCTACGGAACAGGAGGCAAGCGCCAAGTGCGTAAGTCTGGTCAGAGAGGGCAAAGCCGACATCGTCATGAAGGGACTCGTGCACAGCGACACACTGCTGAGAGCTGTTCTCTCGAAAGAAGAGGGTCTGCTCCCTAAGGGCAACGTGCTCACCCACTTGGCCGTAGCTAAATTGCCCAACTATCATAAGCTGCTCTTCTACACCGATGCCGCCGTAATCCCCTACCCCACTGACGCACAACGCCATATGCAGGTGAAATATATCGCTGACACCTGCCACCGATTGGGCATTGCAGAACCGCGCATCTCGCTTATCCACTGCTCGGAAAAAGTGGATGCCAAGCATTTCCCCTACACGGCAGGCTTCGCGTCCATCAAGGAGGCTGCCCTACGAGGCGACTTTGGGGCTTGTGTCGTTGACGGTCCACTCGACCTGAAAACGTCGTGCGACAGGAAGAGCATGTCCATCAAAGGCATTCATTCTCCCATCAATGGCGACGCCGATGCCCTCATCTTCCCCGACATCGAGGCCGGTAACTTGTTCCACAAGGTTATTACGCTCTTCTGCGGAGCTGAGATAGCCTGCCTCCTGATGGGCACGTCGGCCCCCGTAGTGTTCACGTCGAGAAGCGACTCGGCACGTACCAAGCTCATGAGCCTGGCCATAGCACTTAACCTCTGAAAACAAAGAAACGATGAATGCATCCATGAGAATATTAGCTATCAATCCCGGTTCAACCTCTACAAAAATAGCTGTCTACGAGGATGAGAATCCGGTTCTTGTCAGCGACATCGACCACACTCCTGCCGAACTGCGACGATTAGGCAGCATTACTGGCCAGCTGGAATTCCGGCGACAGTTAGTCGTCGACGAGCTTCGACGCAATGGTCAGCCTCTTAACTTCAATGCCGTTATCGGGCGGGGAGGACTTGCCAAGCCGGTGGCAAGCGGTGTGTACGATGTCAATGAGCAGATGGTCTACGACGAGCTTCATGCCGTCCACATGCATGCCTGCGACTTGGGATGCATCATCGCTCACGAGATAGCCTCGGGCATAAAGGGCTGCCGCTGCTTCATTGCCGACCCTGGCGTCGTTGACGAACTCTGCGACGAGGCGCGCACCAGCGGGTCACCTCTGATGCCCAACATTTGTATCTGGCACGCACTGAACCAGCGGGCTATAGCCCATCGCTACGCCAGGGAGCACGGACAACGCTACGAGGACCTCGACCTCATCATGTGTCACCTCGGAGGGGGAATCTCTGTGGCAGCCCACCACAAAGGACGAGCCATCGATGCGAACAACGCACTCGACGGCAGCGGTCCTTTCTCTCCCGAACGAGCTGGCACTCTTCCCGCGGCCGACCTCATAAGACTCTGCTTCAGCGGTAAGTTCACCGAGGACCAAATGCTCGCGATGGTGACGGGGCAAGGAGGACTTATGGCACATCTCGGAACCAACGATATGCGCGAAGTTCTCAGACGGATAAAGGGTGGTGACAAGCATGCCGAGAAGATTGTCGACGCTATGGTCTATCACATAGCAAAGAGCATTGCAGCTGAAGGAGCCGTGCTGTGCGGTCACGTGGATGCAGTGATTCTGACCGGAGGCATTGCCTATGAGGACTATGTGGTAAGCCGGTTGCGCCGCCGCCTCGCTTATCTCGGGCCCATCGCAGTCTATCCCGGACAGAACGAGATGCAGGCTCTCGCCCTCAATGCGCTGGCCGTATTGAGGGGAGAGAAACAGAGTAAGGAATATTGATTGCTGCGGAGAAAAGAGGCTGTTGGCTACCCTACAGCTCCTTTATGATAATGGCTTCATAGGTGTAAAGTTCGGCATCGCGCCATCCGTCCCAGCCAATCCCGGCTTTGTCGCGTGAGCAATGACCCAAGAACTCCTCTTTGGTCCAGTCAACTTCCTGGGCAACCTGCGGAAGGAAAGTACCGCTACGGCCCCCCTTCCTTATGAAGATGCCCTGACGGCCATAGTCAAACTCGCTGATGTCGTGAATGCGTTTGAGCGGAGTTAGCACGCTGATCTCGACCTTGATATCGCTAAGCTCAGACGCTCTCACCGCGGAGAAACGCGGGTCCTCCGTAGCGGCAGCGGCAGCCATCTCACAAACAACCTGCCACAGCGGACGGTCGTAGCTGAAGAGTCCGATACAGCCGCGAAGGCTGCCATGCTCAGTAAGCGTAACGAAAGCTCCGGTCTTGAAGTTGAGCATGCTGTCTGTGCACGAGGGCTTGTAGCTTCCGCCCGAGACCTTTGCCTCAATGCTCTTGCGCGCCATGTCCAACAGTTCCTGACGGTTGGCTTCACTAAGATGGAACCCCTGCACCTTGTTTTCCTTCTCACGGCAAAGTGCAAAAGCGTGGTATCCCACCACCTGGTCGTGCCCGCCATAAGGCGAGTCACCCGAATTACAATAGCCGAGATGGTGCATCTTGAGGCTTTTGTCACCATCGGCCATAAGCATCATCACATAGATGGCACACTGACCGCAAGCGCTCGTTGCGAGATTGGGTAGGCCCAGGGATGCGTTGGCGACAAGCTGGGCTACGAATTTCTGCGGACTGCCAGTCATGATGGATTGGCCGGTGAGCCTATCCACTTTGCACGCATCAGCATAGGAAGGATAATGAGAGAAGTCGCTGCTGACAACGAAAAGATTACGGCCGTTGAAATAAGGCTTCAGAGCCTTGGCAACAGCCCGGAGCACAGAGGGAGACTCCGTACCTATTATTATAGGTACTATCGGAGGCATCTTCTCTAAATGATATTGCAACAACGGCAACTCCACCTCTAAGCAATGCTCCCGATTGTGAGCCGACGGCAGACAGCAGAAACAGGAATTCGAGGATACCAAAGCCTTGCAAGTGGCTGTGTCCACCCTCACGTTACCAAGTGGAGTGGCATAATAATCAAAGTGGGAGGCCACGGAGGCACTGTCGAATCCCTCGTGGTGGCTGGGACCTATGAGGAAGATGCGGTCGTAATCCGCCGAAGAGGGGATAGCTGCAAAGGCCTTTGCAGCCGTTGCACCAGAAAACACATACCCGGCATGAGGAACAATGACCGCCTGGACAGCGCCGCTTGCACATGCACTGTCCTCAGCAGCCTCACGGAAATAAGTTCGCAATTCGCGAATCAGACTGTCGCGACTCGCAGGATAGAACTGACCGGCAACGGCCGGCTGTCTCACGGCCGGTGCAGTGCCATAAGATGAAGTACATGATGTCATAAGCATGATGTATAATAAAGGTAGTATGATTCTTCTTGTCATATCCAAAAGTTAGGACAGGCCAAAGATAGTGTTTTTTGAAGATTATAGCAAATATTTTTTGCCATTTCAGAATTATTGACTAACTTTACACACATCATCACCCACCTAACACTATGCCACAATGATAGAATATTTCTCATACAACATTTGGCTGCTATGGACGATAGTAGCCCTCGTCTGCCTCATCATAGAACTTGGAAGTGGTGACTTCTTTGTCACCTGTTTCGCGATAGGAGCAGGCTGCGGAGTCGTGGCCTCGCTCTGCGGAACACCCTTTTGGCTTCAAGTTGTTGTGTTTGCGGCCTGCTCCGTGCTGAGCATCCTCTTCATACGCCCTAAGATTATAAACCGTCTTCACGCCACCGGCCACGAGAGACAAAGCAATGCCGACGCCTTGATTGGCCGCGTTGGCACTGTAATAGAGGCGATACCCGAGGGCGGCAGCGGTTATGTGAAAGTCGACGGAGACGAATGGAAAGCTGTCACTGACGACGGATCGGCCCTGAAAAAGGGAGCCAAAGCCCGAATCAAAAGTATGAAGAGCATCATCGTAACCGTAGAAGAAGTGCAGCCCGACTAAGACATGCCGTGAGTCCGGACAAAGGACAAGCTCTCCAAACAAGAACAAACACTATCCAACACCCATAACACCCTTTGAATTATGACAGTAGGTTTTTATGCATTAGTAGCCATCGTCATTCTGGCTCTCCTTTTTGTCAAGATGGCCGTAGTAATAATTCCCCAAAGCGAAACTCGCATCATCGAGCGGCTCGGGAAGTACTATGCTACACTCAGACCCGGTATCAACATCATCATTCCCTTTATCGACCGTGCTAAAAGCATCGTCACTGTGCAACGGGGCAGATACGTCTATAGCAGTACCATCGACCTGCGTGAACAAGTTTATGACTTCGACCGCCAGAACGTCATCACCAAGGACAACATCCAGATGCAAATCAATGCGCTGCTCTACTTCCAAATCGTTGACCCGTTCAAGGCCGTTTACGAAATCAACAATCTACCTAACGCCATTGAGAAGCTCACGCAGACTACTCTGCGTAACATCATCGGCGAGATGGAACTCGACCAGACTCTCACCTCACGCGACACCATCAACACGAAGCTCAGAGGCGTTCTCGACGACGCCACCAACAAATGGGGCATCAAGGTGAACCGCGTAGAGCTGCAGGACATCATTCCTCCACAGAGCGTGCTGCAGGCTATGGAGAAACAGATGCAGGCCGAGCGCGACAAGCGGGCCACCATCCTTACCAGCGAAGGTACCAAGCAGTCGCAAATCCTACAGTCGGAAGGCGAGAAGGCTGCCAAAATCAATAGGGCCGAGGCCGAGAAGCAGCAGGCTATTCTCCTGGCCGAAGGTGAAGCCACTGCCCGCATCAAAAAGGCTGAAGCTGAAGCGGCTGCAATAGAGAAGATTACGGAAGCTGTCGGCAAGAGTACTAATCCGGCTAACTACCTATTGGCACAGAACTACATCAAAATGCTTGAGCAACTGGCTCAAGGCGACAAGACAAAGACTGTATTCCTGCCTTACGAAGCTACCAATATCATGGGATCGCTCGGCGGCATCAAGGAACTCTTTAACGCACAGTAATTCTACTGCCAAAGCACCGATTGCTCATTTTACATGCGGAAAATAATTGCCACCGCCTTAGTCTTACTCTCCTGTGCCACGTCGTTGACCGCGCAGGAGAGTCAGTACGCCACAACCTTCACACTGTCAGAAAGATTCTTCGCCGATACCATCAGCGTGGAGTGGACCGGCAGTCAGCCCATCGTCCCTGTGACGATAGAAGGACACACCTACCGTTTTCTCCTTGACACAGGCTCGGCTCAGGCCACCGTCTATGCAACTTCCGCCATACCTTGCAAGGCCGACTTGGGTGGCATCATCTCCCCGGGAGCCAACGGATCTGCCGACACCGTACGGGCTGTGGAGCTTCCCACAATCAGAATCGGGCGCGTTAGCATCAGTGGCTACGTGGCCTCGCTCTCGACAACGAGACCTGCCGGAGTCCGCTACGACGGCATCTTAGGCTTCGACCTCATCAACAAAGGATTATCGCTGAAGATCGATATCCGTCAAAATCGAATAATACTCACAGACATCAAGGATTTCTTTGAACGTGAGAAAGGTTACCAACTGCATTACAAACTCAAATGGTTTGCCCCCTATGTCAACGTGAGTCCTTTTATGCGCCATGTCGACGAGGCTCTCTTCGCCACAGGCTTGCCTCAACTCTATGTCATGAGCCTCGATGCTTTCCGCGTGCACTCCTATCGCAGCAAACAGGTGAACGCCCAAGTTGAAAGCCATGCCAAAGGTAGTCTGTCGGCGGCCAGTCTTGGCCACAAACCCACCGACGAGGTGTTCTTTCTCCGTCTCAACCGATTCAAGTGGGACGATTATTCCTTCAACGACGTGCACACCATCACCACCCAAGGAGGCTCATGCGTGGGTGCGACCCTGCTGAACTACGGCTGCATCGTCGTCAATCCACGTCGCAAGACCATCACCTTCCAGCCTTACAACGGAAGCGACAGCGTTACAGTGGGCAATAAGCAGTTTGGCATAGCCTTCATTAAGGCCGACGGTAAAGCGAAAGTGGGCCTCATCTGGCATGAGAGCGAAGGTTACGCTAAAGGCATGCGACGTGGCGACACTGTAGTCAGCATCGACGGTCTTCCCATTCCCGACTACGAGGCCTTCGCCTGCCGTACCTTCGAAAGCGGGCATGCCTATACTTTCGGGTTGCGTGATGCCAAGGGCAATGAAAAGCGAGTGACGCTGACACGCTGAGCAGAAAGAAGAACAACCTCAAGGGTCAAGAAACAAGAAAAGTGACACTCGACAAGTAAAAAAAGACAAGAAGAAGGGTTCTTCTTGCCTTTTTTTTGTATTTTTGTAGCGTATTCGTAACACCTATTACATTACGCATCGTTTATGACCACAACAGACTATGCGATCATCTTCATGAAGATACTTGGGTCGTTAGCCCTACTTATCTATGGAATGAAGGTGATGAGCGAGGCCTTGCAGAAGATGGCAGGCTCGCAGTTGCGCCACATCCTCGGCGCCATGACAACCAATCGATTTACGGGAATGCTCACGGGCGTATTTATCACGTGCGCCGTACAGTCGTCATCAGCCACGACTGTGATGACGGTGAGTTTCGTCAATGCCGGACTGCTGACGCTGGCTCAAGCCATCTCCGTCATCATGGGTGCCAACATCGGCACCACGCTGACTGCCTGGATTATGTCGCTCGGCTTCAACGTAGACCTCACTTTGGTGGTGTTCCCAGCCTTCTTCGTAGGCATCATGCTCATCTACTCCAAGCGCCGACGCTACGTGGGCGATTTTCTCTTCGGCATCGCCTTTCTGTTCTTCGCCCTTGTGCTGCTCAGTGCGGCAGGCAAGCAACTCGACCTGGAGCACAATCCCGAAGCCATCCACTTTTTTGCGTCATTCGATGTGCACAGCCACCTCAACGTTATCGTCTTCGTACTCATAGGTACACTCATCACCTGCGTCGTACAGAGTTCGGCTGCGGTCATGGCCATCACCATCCTGCTCTGCTCCACCGGTGTGCTGCCCATATACTTTGGCATAGCCCTTGTGTTAGGTGAGAATATCGGAACTACCGCCACAGCCAACCTCGCTGCCTTAGGAGCCAACACACAAGCCCGAAGAGCCGCCATGGCCCACCTGGTGTTCAATGTCTTCGGTGTCATTTGGGTGCTCTGCCTCTTCTATCCCTTTGTCAATTTCGTTTGCTCACTCGTTGGCTACGATCCTTCAGGAGCGGGATTCTCGCCCGCACAAAAGGCGAAGATTCTGCCCATAGTCCTTGCCGCCTTCCACACCTGCTTCAATGTGACCAACACCTTTATCCTCATTTGGTTTATTCCACAGATTGAGAAAGTGGTGAGCGCCGTGATAAAGCCCAAGAAGAATAAGGATGAAGAGGACTTCCGCCTTCGTTATATCCAGACAGGCATTATGAAGACTCCGGAGATTTCCGTACTCGAAGCCTCTAAGGAGATTCATCTCTTCGCCGAACGCATGCACAGGATGTTAGGAATGGTGAGGCAGCTGCTCGAGATAAAAGAAGGTAACGAGTTCGTCAAAACCTTCTCGCGGATAGAGAAATACGAGAGCATCTCAGACAATATGGAGATAGAAATCGCCAAATATCTTGACCAAGTCAGCGATGCTCACCTCAGTGACGAGACTAAAGAGAAAGTCAGAGCCATGCTCCGCGAAATTTCCGAACTCGAAAGCATCGGCGACTCATGCTATCACATGGCAAGAACGCTCAACCGGAAATTCACAGAGAAGGAGGAGTTCACCCAGGAGCAGTATAGCCACATCCATCAGATGTTTGCCATCACCGACGAGGCAATGAGACAAATGGAACTTACTTTAGTGGAGCACCGTAGCGACACCGACACTAACAAGTCGTTCAACATCGAAAACGAGCTCAACAACTACCGCGCCCAGCTACGTAGCCGCAACATCATTGATGTCGACGACCACAAATACACCTACGCCATAGGAACGATGTATATGGATATCGTCAACGAGTGCGAGCGCGTCGGTGACTATGTAATCAATGTCGTGGAAGCTCGGACTGGCCTTAAGAAAGGCGGAGTGTAGCACTCGTTCCCCTTTCAGAAAGAACTTACTGGAAACCCTCGTAACAAATCGGAAAAAGAAAAAGTGCCTTTGGCTTAGCTTCACAACAGCTAAGCCAAAGGCACTGCCATAATAAACAAGCACTAAGCTTTCAGTCCCATCTCACTGGCCTTCTGGCACAGCAACTTCATGAGTGGCTCGCGCTCATTGGGCACCTTGTTGTCGAGCACTGCGTCCTTCATCACCTTCTTCAATTCACCAACTTCCCTACAAGGTTGCAGATGGAACATTTCCATGATTTCGTTTCCATCAATGACAGGTTGCAGCAGTCGCTTATAGTCACGCTGCTTTAAGTCGGCAAGCTTGCTACGAACAGTGCGAAAATTATCGAGAAAACGCTGTTTTCGCACTTCGTTCCGACTTGTAATATCAGCCTCGCAAAGCATCATCAAGTCGTCAATGTCGTCGCCGGCATCGTTCATCAGTCTGCGCACGGCACTGTCAGTGACTTCCTCATCGGCTATGGCGATAGGACGCATATGAAGGTCAACCAGCTTTTGTACATACTTCATCTTAGCATCCATTGGGAGTTTAAGCCGTCGGAAGATGTTTGGTACCATCTTAGCGCCCAGGAAGTTATGGTTGTGGAAGGTCCAACCTACAATGGGATCCCAACGTTTGCTTTTGGTCTTTCCGATGTCGTGAAAGAGCGCTGCCCACCGCAGCCAAAGATTATCGCTTTGCCGCGCAACATTGTCAAGTACCTCAAGCGTATGGTAAAAGTTGTTCTTATGCTTTCTTCCGTTGCGTGATTCAACGATGTCAAGGGCAGAGAGCTCGGGAATAATACGTTGGAGGAGTCCACTCCGCTGCAAGTCTACGAAGCCCTTACTCGGCGTGCGAGTAGCCATAATTTTATTAAGTTCATCGGCTATTCGCTCTCCGCTCACAATCTTGATACGGTCGGCATTGTGCTCAAGAGCCTCAAAGGTCTCATCGTCGATATAGAAGTTCAGTTGGGTGGCAAAGCGGATGCATCGCATCATCCGCAAGGGGTCGTCGCTGAAAGTAATGTCCGGATCGAGAGGTGTGCGGATGATGCCGTCCTCCATGTCAGCGAGTCCGTCGAAGGGATCGACAAGTTCTCCAAAACGGTTCTCGTTGAGACAGACAGCAAGAGCATTGATAGTGAAGTCGCGGCGGTTCTGGTCGTCTTCTAAGGTTCCGTTTTCAACAGCCGGCTTTCGGGAGTCGTGACTATAACTTTCTTTCCGTGCTCCCACGAACTCCACCTCAAGATGCTTGTACTTCACTTGGGCGGTACCAAAATTTCTGAACACTGAAATATGAGCCTTGCGCCCCAGCACTTCCTTTAACTTCGAGGCCACTTCAATTCCGCTTCCCACCACAACAACATCAATGTCGTTGGAGGGACGCTGCAGAAAGAGGTCACGCACGTAGCCTCCCACCACATAGCATTCCACTCCAAGACTGTCGGCAGCCTTGGAGATGAGGTGGAAAATATCCTGATCCAGCTCCTGAGCGAGCTCTTGGTCGGAAAGATATCTCATTGTCTTGATTCGTTTGGTGTGCAAAGTTATAAAATTATAGGCAGACACGAGGGAGAAAGGCGCGTATTTTTTACCTGCCTTTCGTTAGCCGGTGCCCCTGTTTATCTTGAAAGAACAGTTGCCTCAAACCAACAGTCCAATGGTCGGGGCATACGGAAACTGTCTGCTTCAGCTTTTTGTAAAGATACCTGCTATGACTATTCCAAAAGGAAGATTTGATAAATGACAAAGTAAGACCTTGCGACACTCATTTAACATATAGACAAAGGGGACAGAAGCAATACCTTCTCACTGTCCATGCAAATAAAGAATAAAGGAAGGAAGCACAACACAATCGCTCTACTTTGTCACCCCCATTTTTCACATAAGGAGAAAGATACACAAGACTCGCAGACTGCTATGCCCTAAACCGTGAACTCACTCAAATGATTCTCAGCTCCTCGGCTCTGTGGCAAGCCTCTGCCGAATTGGCACAATGAAGCTTTTCAAGAATGTTCTGACGATGTCGGTTCACAGTAAAAATGCTGATTGAAAGCTTGTCGGCAATCATCTTGCTTGACAGTCCATATCGGATGAGACGGAGCACGTCTTTCTCCCTGGTACTGAGAATATGATGCAGAGTAGCCGTCGAGACAGGGATACACGAACCACCTGCCGTATTAAGAATACAGTCTTCAACAGGTAAAGTATGTGTAAATGAATACAGACACAAAGCCAGCCATACCTTTCTGTCGTCTGACGAGAAGTATCTGATACGATGCAGCACGGAAGACCATTGTCCCTCTGCGTCACTCATTCTCAGTCCACTAACAAACATATAATCGGATGACTCTGCCGGAACCTTTTCCTTGATAAAATGGTAGAAATGCAACTCTCCCAATTGTTTTCTTACAAAGTCGTCAGGATGGATGTGGCAGAAGATTTCCTCTTCCCAAATAGTGTCTAACACATGGACATCGCCTCTCTTTGCTATACCTAACCTTTCCCCCAATCCTCCATAAAAAACGTGACTGACATTGACTTGCAGGTTGCTGACCACAGCAATGGCATTCTCGGTGATGGCATAAGCCTTAGCTAAGGAAAGAAACCTGTCTGTATTCTCAGCATCTTTGTGATTGAAATCCTGTGAGAGAAGTTGCTCATTGAGCCGCGGGTCTATATTCATTGTACGAAATGGTTATTTTTAGTTATTGCAGAACCTCTGCAAACGTCTTACCTTTGCAAAGGTAACAAAAATTAATATGAAGAAGATTATATCCATCGTTTTTTGCTCACTGCTATGCATGACGGCGAGCGCACAATCCTTGACTAACATGCAATGGTTCAACGAGCCCGAGCAATGGACTGTAAATGGAAAATCACTTTCCATGAATGTTCCGGGGCACTGCGATTACTGGCGTATCTCACACTATGGCTTTACCGTGGACGACGCCCCTTTTATCTATGCCACCTATGGTGGAGAGTTTGAGGCTAAGGTAAAGATTTCAGGCGATTACAAGGTGAGGTTCGATCAAGCCTGTATGATGATTCGGATTGATAAAGAGAATTATCTCAAGGCGGGAATAGAATACGTTGACGGGAAATATCACCTGAGTTGTGTCGTCACTCACCATACCAGTGACTGGAGCGTCATAGAATTGGACCATCCTGTCGATTTCGTATGGATAAAAGCCGTACGCCGTCTGGATGCCATTGAGATATTCTATTCCTTTGACGACAAGACCTATACACTCATGCGCAATTGCTGGATGCAGGACAATACGCCCGTACAGGTGGGTCTTGCAGCCGCCTGTCCGGATGGAGAAGGCTTTACCGCCCATTTCGAGAACTTCAAAGTAAAGCATCTTCCTGACCAACGACGATTGGATTGGCTGAAAGCTAACAGTGAGAAATAGGTGCAGCTTGTTCTCCGTTGTCTTTTTCTGATTTTGGTTGTCGTGATTTTGCTTGTTCATTCATCTGCCATG
>OMVH01000288.1 GCA_900314365.1 uncultured Prevotella sp.
TCCACGTGACGTGCTTCATGTACCATCCGAAGGTGATGCGCTCCAAACCCATGACGACGACACCGGCTGCGCTGCCGATGATGAGCAATGAACCGCCCACACCGGCGCAATAGGACAGCAACTGCCAGAAAATGCCATCTACGGCAAAGGCACCTTCTGCGGCTACTGGATACATGCCCATACAGCCGGCAACGAGAGGTACATTGTCGATGATGCTCGAGAGAACGCCAATGATGCCCGTCACCATGAAGTGGTTGCCTTGGAATACATTGTCGAGACCGGTTCCGAGAGCGTGCAGGGCTCCTATCTCTTCCAGACAGCTCACAGCCATGAGAATGCCGAGGAAGAAGAGAATGGTGCTCATGTCGATACGCCGGATAGTGTTGGCCACACGCTTCTGCATGCTTTCCTTGTCGTGGCTGTGGGTAAGGTTGCGATAGAAGATCTCTGTGACAATCCAAAGGACGCTGAGTACAAGAAGTATGCCTATAAAGGGAGGCAAGTGGGTGATGCTCTTGAAGATGGGTACGAAGATTAGACCACCCACACCGACAAAGAATACGGCCCGGCGCTGGCGCTCCGTGAGCTCTTGGTCGGAGGCTTGATGCTCGGGGGCCGGCGCATTGTCAAGGTCGCCTTTGAGGCCGAACTGCAAGATGAGCACCGGCACTATCATCGAGACCAATGAAGGGACAACTATCTCACAAATCACACCGAGAGCTGTGATGAGCCCCTTGTTCCAAAGCATGATGGTGGTCACATCGCCAATCGGTGAGAAGGCACCACCCGAGTTGGCTGCTATGATGACAAGGGCTGCATAGATGATTCGGTCCTTGTGCTCTTTAACAAGTTTGCGCAGAATCATTATCATGACTATCGAGGTCGTCATATTGTCGAGGATGGCCGAAAGGAAGAAACTCATGAAGGCTATGCGCCACAACAGAGCTCGCTTGGAGTGGGTATGCATCACGCGCCGCACCCAGTCGAAGCCACCGTTCTGGTCAACAACCTCGACGATTGTCATGGCTCCCATGAGGAAGAACAAGGTCGTTCCCGTGTCGCCGAGGTGGTTCTGGATGAGATCGGTTACGAAGACGAGCACTTTGTCCACATGCTTGCCCAGCTCGGGGTGGGTCAGTGCGAGGGTGCTCTCGTAGTTGGGATGAATGAGATTCACGAAGTAGCCCGGGTCGACCATGTAGAGGGTCCAGACGGCCACAAACATGAACAGTGCGACAGCAGCCTTGTTCACCTTTGTCACACTCTCAAGAGCAATGAAAAGATAGCCTACAATAAATACGATAATAATGGCTATTGACAATGACGACATAGTAATGTAGGGTTGATTTTTTATGTTATTATTCGGCCGCAAAGGTACAATAAAAAATCAAAAGCCAAAGCAAAAAAGTCAAATATTTAAGTAGCTATAGAAGGAGAGTTCGTAATTTTGCATCGTTGATAAAAACGTACTTACCTAATTCTATGAATTATCATGGTGGAAAAGAAGAACTATCTTGCCGTTGACCTGGGTGCGACCAGTGGCCGTACAGTCATCGGGACTATAAATGAAGATAAAGTAGAACTGCGCGAGCTGACCCGTTTCGGCAACGAACTTATCCGTATGGGTGGGCATGTGTACTGGGATCTTTATGCCCTTTATAATGAGGTCATAAAGGCCTTGAAAAAGGTTGCCGACGAGCATATCACCCTGACCAGTATTGGCATTGATACCTGGGGTTGTGACTTCTCGCTCTTTGCCGACGACGGAGCTCTGTTGCGCAATCCGTTGTCCTATCGCGATTCCTTCACGGTGGAAGCAATGGAGAAGTACTTCAAAGAGCGCTATAATAGAAATAAGGTATATGAGCTCACGGGCATACAGTTCATGAATTTCAACTCGCTTTTCCAGCTCTATGCCATGCAGTTGGAGAACAACGCAGCCCTGCGTATCGCCGACAAAGTGCTCTTCACTCCCGATGCTCTCATCTATCTGCTCACGGGTAAGGCAATCTGCGAATACACGATTGCTTCGACATCAGAAATTCTCAATCCCAATAAAGGCGACCTTGACGAAAGCCTGATTGCCAGTGTGGGCCTGCAGCGCAGCCAGTTCGGAAAGCTGACCATGCCGGGCACTGTGGTCGGGACACTTACTCCCGAAGTGCAGAAGATAACGGGCCTGGGCGAGATTCCTGTTGTGGCTGTAGCCGGGCACGACACGGCGAGTGCCGTGGCCGCAGTACCTGCCAAGGACAGGCACTTTGCCTATTTGAGCAGCGGAACGTGGAGTCTCATGGGTATAGAGACCCCGCAGCCTGTCATCAATACCCGCAGCTTCAATCTCAACTTCACCAATGAGGGAGGCATTGAGGGTACGACACGTTTCCTGAAAAACATTTGTGGTATGTGGCTCTACGAGCAATGTCGGCGCGAGTGGCCTGAGCTGAAAGACCTTTCGCATGCCGAGCTTCAGGAGCGTGCCAGCAAGGAAGAGGCTTTCCGAAGCCTTATCAATCCCGACGATTCCAGCTTTGCGGCTCCCGACTCCATGACGATGGCTATCAATACCTACTGCCGCCGCACCTCGCAGCCAATACCCGAGACACCGGCGCAGTACTGCCGTTGCATCTTCGACTCTCTCGCTCTGCGCTACCGGCAGGTGATGGACTATCTCCGTGAGATGGCTTCCTTCGATATCAATGTGCTCCATATAATAGGTGGTGGGTCAAAGAATGCCTACCTCGACCAGTTCACGGCCAACAGCTGCAATATCACGGTGCTTGCCGGTCCGCAGGAAGGTACAGCCTTAGGCAACATCATGCTTCAGGCCAAGGCCGGAGGTGTGGTAGGGGACGTGTGGGAAATGCGGCGCATCATCGCCCACAGCATAGAGCTGAAGCGCTACGAGCCTACCGACAAGGAGCAATGGGACAACGCATATGTCAAATACCTTGAAATAACCATGTAGCGGCCGCCTGTCGCTGACCGGGCATCCGTCGAAGGAACATGGCAGGGCCCGGTCCATTTTCGAAACAAACTTAACACACAACATAATAATTTAATCAATTATGAAAACAGAAATTATTGAAAAAAACTATGCCATAGCGAAGGAGCGCTACGCTGCTCTTGGCGTGGACACCGACAAAGCTCTTAGCCAACTTCAGAACATCCCTATTTCCCTTCACTGCTGGCAAACAGATGATGTGGTTGGATTCGAACGCAACGTTGCCGCTTCCGGAGGTATCCAGACGACAGGCAATTATCCCGGCCGCGCCCGCAATGTCGATGAGGTGCGCGAGGATTTGCTCAAGGTGATTTCACTGTTGGGCGGAACTTTCCGTGTGAACTTGCATGAGACCTATGGCGAGTTTGGCGGACAGTTCGTTGACCGCGACCAAGTGGAGGTGAAGCATTTCCAAGGGTGGATTGACTGGGCCAAGGCTCACGGCGTGAAGCTCGATTTCAATTCCACCAGTTTCTCACATCCCAAGAGCGGCTACCTCACACTGGCTAATCCAGACAAGGAGATTCGTGACTTCTGGATAGAGCACACGAAGCGTTGCCGCCGCATAGCTGATGCCATGGGTAAGGCTCAGGGCGATCCCTGCATCATGAATATCTGGATTCATGACGGAAGCAAGGACATCACCGTGGAGCGCCTGCGCTACCGTCAGATTCTGAAGGACAGTCTCGATGATATTCTCTCTGAGGACCTGCCCCATATGAAGTCGTGCCTCGAAGCTAAGCTCTTCGGTATCGGGCTGGAGGCCTACACCGTGGGTTCCCACGACTTCTATGCAGCCTACTGTGCCAAGAACAATGTCATCTACACCCTTGATACGGGCCACTACGAGCCCACTGAGGATGTCTCCAATATGGTATCGTCGCTGCTGCTCTTCGTGCCCGAACTGATGTTGCACGTCAGCAGACCGATGCATTGGGACAGTGACCATGTGACCCTCTTCGACGACAACACAAAGAACCTCTTCTCCGAGGTGGTGAGAGCCGGTGCTCTCGACCGTACCCATATTGGTCTCGACTATTTCGATGCAAGTATCAACCGCATTGGTGCCTACATCATTGGAGTGCGTGCTGCTCAGAAGGCTCTGCTCTCAGCTCTGCTTGAGCCTTTGACGACGCTCCGTAAGTACGAGGACAACGGACAGGGATTCGAGCG
Organism: uncultured Prevotella sp.; assembly: GCA_900314365.1. GTDB lineage: Bacteria > Bacteroidota > Bacteroidia > Bacteroidales > Bacteroidaceae > Prevotella. The sequence goes on from OMVH01000288.1 coordinate 4,178, forward strand.
CCTCGCTCTTCTTGAGGAATGCAAGACGCTTCCCTTCGGTGCCGTCTACGACTACTTCAACCTCAAGAACAACATCCCCGTGGGCGAGGAATACATCCCGGAGGTGGAGCGCTACGAAAAAGAAGTGCTATCAAAGCGCTAAGTCATGGACATAGTCATAGGACTTCTCATCATCGCCGTGGGCGCGTTCTGCCAGTCGAGCAGCTACGTGCCCATCAATAAGGTGAGGCAGTGGAGCTGGGAGAGCTATTGGCTGGTGCAGGGCATCTTTGCTTGGGTGGTCTTTCCGCTCCTTGGTGCCCAGCTTGCCGTTCCCGCCGGTCAGAGCTTGTGCGGGCTTCTCTCCAGCGCCAACAGCTTCAATGTGTGGATGACGGTGCTTTTCGGAGTGCTGTGGGGCGTTGGCGGGCTCACCTTCGGCCTTTCTATGCGCTATCTTGGCGTAGCTCTCGGACAGTCGATAGCCTTGGGCACTTGCGCTGCCCTGGGTACCATCATGGGACCGGTGCTGCTCAACGTGTTCTTCCCTGAAATGAATGCCTTGCAGTCGCTGACGGTGGCCGTCTTTGTGGGGGTGGTCGTCACGCTCGCCGGCATTGCCATCATTGGTGTGGCAGGGGCTATGAAGGCCTCTCAGCTCTCCGATGAGGAAAAGAAGGCTGCCGTGAAGGATTTCAACTTTCCCAAGGGCATCGTCATAGCCCTGCTGTCCGGACTGATGAGCGGTTGCTTCAATGTGGGACTTGAGTTCGGAAAGGACATCAATTTCGGCGACCTTACACCGGACATGTACAAGACTCTTCCGGCAACTCTGCTTGTCACGTTAGGCGGATTCCTCACCAATGCTGCCTATTGCTTCTATCAGAATCAAAAGAATCACACCTGGAGCGACTATGCCAAGGGAAAGGTGTGGGGCAACAACTTGCTGTTCTGTGCCCTGGCAGGTGTGCTGTGGTATTCCCAGTTCTTCGGGCTTTCTCTCGGCAAGGGATTCCTCACTTCGTCGGCCACTCTCACGACACTTGCTTTCTGCATCCTTATGGCTCTCAACGTGGTGTTCTCCAATGTATGGGGAATCATCCTGAAGGAGTGGAAGGGATGCTCGCGCAAGACCATTGTCGTTCTTGTTGTCGGCATTATTGTGCTGATAGCGTCGTCGTTTGTGCCCAATTTAATTTGAACCTCTTTCCCCGCCCTGTGTGAACAGTGCGGTTAGTCTTTCATAAGTGCCTCTCTGCATTTCCGGAATGGTTTCTACCAAACGCCCGGTTTGCAGAGAGGTTTTTTCGACCTGTACTCGAATGGAAACTGTTCCTTTCGGGTTGTTTCTGCCTCCTTTGTTGGCAGCATGTACATGGTAATGACAAATATGTCAAACAATTGTTGTCAAAATGGCTAACAATTGTTGTCCGAATGGCTAACAATTGTTGTCCAAATGGCTAACAATTGTTGTCCAAATGCCTAACAATTGTTTGATTCATGTAGTTTGTAGTTTAACGTTTTTGGTTGACTACTTTTAGCCTTATTTTTAATGAGGGTTGCCCCGGTAGTGTCTCACTGATAGATGCTGATTTTTGTCAAGGCAGATGAGCTTCAAATGAAGAGAGTGTGCAATGGAAAACTTTGATTTTTGATACGGAAAAAGGGGCGTTAAATAATGCTAACGCTAACCGAATCCTTTACAAATGAAAATCTCGAAATAGAGAAAATCCGAGTGCTTTGAGACCCTTTTTTGAGTACTTT
>OMVH01000283.1 GCA_900314365.1 uncultured Prevotella sp.
GAAAATGAGATATTAGAGTAAAAATATATTACAATATTATATTATTGATATTATATAAACTATTAATTATAAATTGGTTATAATATTCTGTTTCTTTCTTCTTTCTTTACATTTTGCGTTCTTTCCGACATGCGATAGCTATAAATGTTACGGTGTTACGGTGTTACGGTGTTACGCATTCGCGGAGTGCAGCGAGCCATGGTCCGTGGGAAAGGACGTGGCTGTGGCACTGGGATACAAAGACACGGTTAATGCTTTGAAAACGCATATTGACGACGAGGATAAGAATACCGTCGTGTTTCGCGACGGTATTCAGGGAGACCCAAACAAGAGTATCATCAACGAGTCGGGCCTCTACTCCCTCGCCCTCTCCTCAAAGCAGCCGCAGGCAAAAGGTGGTTAAAAAGCGCACTTGGATGAGGAGACATGCAAAAAATAAAGTCGAAGGAAAATTCCCAAAATGGGAATTTAGGGCGCTGAAACCACGATAATCAGTGTGGCAGACTTCCTACCGCGGGGGGCTGCATCCTATGGCCGCAGGGATGTCGCTGTGGGGCAAAGGTCGCGAATCGCGATCTTAGAGTTCCTTTAACCGGATAATAGAGTAACGTTTCGTTACCCCATCGCATAGTTGGTGAGGGAGGAGGGAGTCGCGTTTTGCGACGCCCTCTGCCGAACGCCTCACACTCAGCGGGGCGTGGCGGTTCACCACCCATTCAATCGCCCGCATTTTCTTCAAAAATAGAGGCCTTGAAGGTTTGGTGGTTTCAGAAAATTTTATTACCTTTGTGTCAGATTCCCGATAATCCCCGAAAACCGCATCCCCTGGCCATTCCTTCTGTCGTGTCCCCGGCTGACAAGACGACAGCAAGCAAATTTCTGCCTTCAGGGTATGATATGACGAAAAAAATATGTAAGTTTGCACCTGTATAGAGAGATTTATCGTTTCCGCTCATGAATTTCAAACTCACATCAGCCTATAAGCCCACCGGCGACCAGCCCGAAGCCATCCAACAGCTCACTGACGGCATCCTCCGCGGCGATGCGGCGCAGGTGTTGCTCGGCGTCACGGGTTCGGGAAAGACGTTCACCGTGGCCAACGTCATAGCAAACGTGAACAAGCCGACCCTTGTGCTCAGCCATAACAAGACCCTCGCGGCGCAGCTCTATCAGGAGATGAAAGGCTTCTTCCCCGACAATGCAGTGGAATACTACGTGTCCTACTACGACTACTATCAGCCGGAAGCCTATCTGCCCACCACGGACACCTATATAGAAAAGGACCTCGCCATCAACGATGAAATCGACAAATTGCGGCTCTCGGCCGTCAGTGCGCTGCTCTCCGGGCGCAAGGATGTCATAGTGGTCTCGTCGGTGTCGTGCATCTACGGCATGGGAGGCCCTACGGCATTGAGCAGCAGTGTGATAAAGATTAGCGTTGGCATGAAGCTTGAACGCAATGCCTTTCTCCGGCAGCTTGTCGACGCCCTCTACGTGAGGAACGACCTCGAACTGGGGCGTGGCAACTTCCGCGTCAAGGGCGACACCGTCGACATCTTCATGGCCTACAGCGACCATGTGCTGCGGGTGACGTGGTGGGACGACGAAATCGACTCCATAGAGGAGATTGACAGCGTGAGCTACAGCCGCATCTCCTCGTTTGCAGAATACGAAATCTACCCCGCCAACCTCTTCGTCACCACCAAGGAGCAGACAGAGCGCGCCATCCGCATGATTCAGGACGACCTCGTGGAGCGCGTGGAGTATTTCAGGCAGATTGGCGACAACATCAAGGCTGCCCGCATCAAGGAGCGCGTGGAGTACGACATGGAGATGATAAAGGAACTGGGGCATTGCAGTGGTATTGAGAACTACTCGCGCTACTTCGACGGCCGTGAAGCCGGTCAGCGACCTTATTGTCTGCTCGATTTCTTCCCCAAGGACTATCTGATGGTCATCGACGAGAGCCACGTGAGTGTTCCGCAGATTAACGCCATGTACGGGGGCGACAGGGCCCGCAAGCAAAACCTTGTGGAATATGGTTTCCGGCTTCCCGCTGCATTCGATAACAGACCGTTGAAGTTCAACGAGTTCCACGATATGATTCATCAAGTGATTTATGTCAGCGCCACTCCTGCAGAATATGAGCTTCAGGAATCGGAGGGAGTGGTCGTGGAACAGATTATCCGCCCCACCGGACTCCTTGACCCCGAGATTGAAGTCCGGCCGTCGGAGAACCAGATTGACGATTTGTTGGACGAAATCACCACCCGTGCGGGCCGGAATGAGCGCGTGCTCGTGACCACGCTCACCAAGCGTATGGCCGAGGAGCTCACGGAGTATCTGCTCAACCACGGTGTCAAGGCCAGCTACATCCATAGCGATGTGGCCACGCTCGACCGCGTGAAAATCATGAACGACCTGCGGGCCGGAGTCTACGATGTGCTTGTGGGTGTGAACTTGCTGCGCGAGGGGCTCGATCTGCCCGAGGTGTCGTTGGTGGCCATTCTCGATGCCGACAAGGAAGGGTTCCTCCGGAGCCATCGCAGTCTGACTCAGACAGCAGGGCGCGCAGCCCGCAATGTCAACGGAAAGGTCATCATGTATGCCGACACCATCACCGAGAGCATGCAGCGCACTATCGACGAGACTGCGCGCCGCCGCAGCATACAGCTGAAGTATAACGAAGACCATCATATCACTCCCCATCAAATAGTTAAGGCCATCAAGAACAGTCTGCCGACAGGAAGTGAGAGTCAGGCCGCGACCACTCAGCCGGCAGCTCCGAAGCCCTATTTGGAACCGGAGACGGGTGCCTTCGCAGCAGACCCCGTCATCAGCTCGATGTCGCGCGAGCAGCTTGAAAAGAGCATCGCCCGCACCACTCAGATGATGAAGGACGCTGCCAGCAAGCTCGATTTCATACAGGCTGCACAGTATCGCGACGAAATCCTGCGCCTGCAGAGTCAGCTTGAGGGGAAGGAATGAGCCGGGAAGAGAGCAGTACGCAGGCCTCCGGTCCTTCACATCTGAAGGTTGAGGGCCTGCCCTGCGAAGGCCTGATTCATTGATGACTGTAGGAAGCAGAATGGGTTCTGGCGGCCGTATTCAGAGTTTGCTTTCCGTAGTGCACCTTGGCTGGCCAGAAGGCCTGTGGCTTTCTTAAATTATTAAAAATAAAGGATAACTTTTTGTCGGTCAGAGAAAAGTATGTAACTTTGCACAATAAAGTGAGATTATGAAGCATCCATCCCTCTTCTATATAATTGTAGCAGCGGCCTTATCGGCCAGCTGCGCCAACGAGTATAACTCAGTATTCAAGAGTACGGACACCAACTACCGTTACGAGTATGCCAAGGAGTGTTTCGCCTTGGGAAAGTACACCCGCGCCACAACTTTGCTCACCGACCTCGTAACCGTGGAGAAGCTGTCGAGCAACGCTCAGGAGTGTCTCTACATGCTCGGCATGGCTGAGTATTGCAACCGTGACTACGAGAGCGCGTCGGAGACTTTCAAGCGCTATTATCAGACTTATCCCAAGGGCGCTTATGCCGAGATGGCCGAGTTCTATGTGGGCCAGAGTCTCTATATGAGTACTCCCGAGCCGCGCCTTGACCAAAGCCGTACGGTGTCGGCCATCGCTGCTTTCCAGGAGTATCTGGACCTCTTCCCCGACGCCAAGTATAAGCAGACTGCCCAGCAGCGGCTTTTCGACCTTCAGGACAAACTGGTCAGAAAAGAGCTCTACACGGCCAATCTTTATTATAACCTCGGTCCTTATTTCGGCAACTGCACCAACGGCGGCAACAACTACGAGGCTTGCATTGTCACAGCCGAGAACGCCATCAAGGACTATCCGTTCACCAAGATGAGAGAGCAGTTTGCCGTGCTCATCATGAAGAGTAAGTTCGAGCTTGCTGAGCAGAGCGTTGAGTCCAAGCGGATGGACCGTTATCAGGACGCTGAGGACGAATGCTACGGTTTTCTCAACGAATACCCCGATTCCAAGGACAAGGTCACTGCTGAGCGCTTCATCCGCAAGTGCAGGGAGGTGATAGGCCAGAAGGCCGACCTGAGCCTTGAGGAGCAAATACTCCAGGGCAAGAAGGCCAAGGAGACCAAGGGCGACAAGAAGGCTTCCAAAAAGCATGAGAAGGAAGCCCAGGAGACTGAAAAGGAAAAATAAGAGAAAGCCCTTCGTCCATGCGGAGGGATAATGATAAATCAATCGTAAAGAATGGATTACAAAAAGTCAAAGGCACCGGCAAACACAGTGACCCGCAACATCATGGAGCTGTGCAAGGACACCGGTAACATCTACGAGAGTGTGGCCATCATCGGCAAGAGGGCCAACCAGATTTCGGTGGAAATCAAGCAGGATTTGAGCAAGAAATTAGCTGAGTTTGCCTCGTACAACGATTCACTCGATGAGGTGTTCGAGAATCGCGAGCAGATAGAGATTTCGCGCTATTACGAGAAGCTCCCGAAGCCCACCTTGCTTGCTACTCAGGAGTTTGTTGAGGGCAACGTCTACTGGCGCGACCCCTCGAAGGACAAAGAGCAGGAGGAAGCCTGAGATGTGGCAGCGCAAGCAGACCGTCTATCTCGTACTGGCCGCTATAGCGATGCTGGTGGCCCTGTGTCTCCCTGTTGCTACATTTGATTCAAAGACGATGGGGCCTGTCCCGGTGCTCTACAACATGGCGCTGGTCATGCCCGACCGCAGGCTCGACTTCTTCACTTGTCCCTTAGGCCTCGTGCTGGCCATAGCCGTCGCCGTGACCATCATCACCATCTTCCTCTTCAAGAAACGAATGGTGCAGGTGCGTCTGTGCAGCTTGGCCTGCTGCTTTGTGGCCGTGTGGTACATCCTCCTTGTGGCCTATGCCATGACGAGTCTGAAGGCATACGGCGCACTGCAGGTGACGTGGAGTGACAGCCTGCCTCTTGTGGCCTTCATTCTCTGTCTGATGGCAAGCAGAGGCATCAGGGCCGACGAGAAACTCGTAAGGTCGATGGACAGAATCAGATAATAGTTATCACTCTATAACAGAACTGAGCCGGCCTCATTCCCTTGGATACTCATCCGTCGGGAGTGGGGCCGGCTCTTTTATCGTAGCTTAGCTGCGCGGATTGCTTTGTTACTTACTGATGGGTGTAGATGAAAGCCACGAAGACGATGATTCCTACGGCCAGGATACTAAGAGCATAGAAGAGCATCCTAATCAGAAACTTACGTCTGCGCTTGCTGTATCTCACTTGTCGGAATCCGAGATATTCCTTCTCCACGGGTTTTGAGTGATGATGATGGTGGTGGTGATAGTGATGGGGTGAGTTAGAGTCTATTTCCATTATTGTCGTTGTGGTGGCGGTGCAGCGACGTGCCACACCGCCCGAGTGTTAGAATCTGAAGTCTACTTCAATGTCAATCATTGAATGGTTGTGCTTTGCCAGCGAGCGGTCGTTGACCAGTGCGTACTCGCCGCTAATCTCGAAGTTCTTTGTTAATTCGTAGTCCAGTCCCGCCTCGTAGAAGGTTTTGGCCTTGTTCCACTCTCCGTTGGCGCGATAGAGGTCGTAGCGGGCCTTGGCATGGAATTTCTTCTTGATGATAGGAGCTATGACCACGGCGTAGAATGCGTCGGCCTTGTCGCCGTTGCTTGAAAGGTTGCACCATGCGGGGTCGGTCTGATCGTAGCTGGTGCTTGTGAGTGTCTTGGCGAAGGCGAGACCCGTGCTGTGAGCATATTCCGAGCGGAAGGTCCAGTCGTTGGTGAGGTATTCAGCCGAGAAAGCGTAGCGTCTCTGCTGCAGACTGCGTACACCGGTCTTCTTCTCTTTCACACCGCTCTGAGGATTCACCTCGTCGTTCCAGGTTCCCTTGCGAGCGTAGGAGCCGGTCCATCCGAAGGCACCGATACGCATACCGGCGACGGGCATCACCCAAATGCCGCCGATGAGATTCTTCTGCTGGTCAACGTCACTGGTGTTGATGCCCTGACCGTTGAATACTCCCACCTGATAGTGCAGGAGATTCCTGCCGGCCGCATTCTTCAGGAAGTCACCCTGCACTTGCAGACCGATGTCGCGGCCATTGGAAGAGTGGGTGCCTGCACGGTCGCTGAATCCTGCTATCTTGGTCACCACCTGGCTGTAGCTCATGAAGCCTTGGTCGATGGGGTGCATGGGATTTTCAAAGGTGAAGGGATTCTTGAACTGTCCCATCTTCACGCGGAAGAAGTCGTATTTCTGCCACTCGGCGAAGAGGTCGACAACGCGAGGTGAGGACCCGAGGTTGGAGGTGTTGCCGTTGAACTGAATCTGGGCTTTCCAGTAGAAGTCGTTGAGTATCCGGCCTTCAAGGCTTATTCTGGCGAGCCTCAGTTCAAAGGTGTTCGACTTGTTTCCCTCTTGGGAAGAATATTGATAACGGGTCATGCCATAGCCAGAGAGCTTGACATTGCTGAGCCATGCGGGCAGTTTCACCTGTGCGCTTGCCGTCATTCCTGCTGCAAGAAGCAGGACCATTAGTGATGTACGTTTCATCTATGTAGTAGGTCTTGATTAGTTACCAGCGGACAAAACTAACTATTTTTCACCAATATTCCAACATTTTTTCTTTCTTTTTTCCTTTCTACCCTGATTTTAGTGTTCTTTTGCGTTAAAGTGAGTGCCCAGTCTAAGAAAACAGCCCCTTTCACACTCCGTAAGCTGCCGGTGGGGCTGTTGTCTGGGGATGTTCTATCCTTCCCGGTATTCTTTGGGACTCATGCCGGCAAGTTTCTTGAAGAAGCGCGAGAAGTGCTGTGGATACTGGAATCCAAGATTGTCGGAGACCTGCGAGATGCTGTTGCTTTCATCCATGAGCAGCTGTTTGCTCAGGCTGAGGATGTGTTGCTGGATGTATTGTTGGGCGTTCATGCCGGTCTCCTTGCGAATGAGGTCGCCGAAGTAACCTGGTGAGAGACAGGCTTTGTCGGCAAAGTAGGACACCGAGGGCAACCCTTTCTGCTTGGCCTCGCCCGATTCAAAATAGCGCTTCATATTCAGTTCGAAAGCTGACAGGATGTCGGAATTCACCTTGTGACGGGTGAAGAACTGACGGTCGTAGAAACGTTGGCAGTAGTCGAGTATGAGCTTGATGCGGTCGGTGAGAATGGTCTGTGAATGTACGTCGACAGGCATTTCCAGTTCGTCGCGGATGCTGTGGAGCGTGTCGATAATCATCTTGCGCTCGCGTTCCGACAGATGCAGCGATTCCGCAGAGTCGTAGTCGAAAAAATGATAGCTGCCGATGCTCTTGCCCAACGGTGTGCCGTAGAGGAGGTCGGGATGAAAGAGCAGGCCGAGGGTGTGTGAGGGTGTGAGCATCTGTTCGTCGGTCATCTCCACCTTCACAACTTGTCCGGGAGCAAAGCTGACAATGGTCCCCTCCTGATAGTCATACGTGCGGCGGCCGTATTTCAAGGTGCACATCTGCCCCTGTTTCAGCCACAGCGCGTAGACGCCATAGCGCAGCTTCACGTGGTTGATGCTGTGCCGGGCCTGTCCCATATCCACTACGGCTGCCAGGGGATGAAGGGTTTCGAAGCCGTAAGTTTTGTTGTAGAGGTCGATGTTGTCAATGGATATGACTTTCTCATTCTCTTGCTTGAAGTTATCTGTTTCCATATCTGAAGGGGTTCTAGTCCTATATTTGTGAATAATTGGGTTGCTGCTTCTGCTTGATGTTCAGTACGATGTACTCCGAGCGCGTTCCTATGCGGAACTTGGCTCCCCAAATGCCGAGCCCCGAGCTGACGTAGTATTGGGTGTTGCCTTTGCGCAGGGGTCCGAAAGCATCCTCGTAGACGGCATCTGTAATCCAACTGATGGGCCACACCTGCCCGTGGTGGGTATGTCCGGCGAACTCAAAGTCCACTCCGTTTTGCTCTGCTTCTTCTAAATGATAGGGTTGGTGGTCGAGCTCTAAGAGGAAACGGCTCCTGTCAACATACAGCATGAGGTCCTTGAGCGGTTTGCGGCGGGGATTGGTGCGGTCGTCGCGGCCAACGACGGTGATGTTGCCAATGCCGTCAAGGAACACGGCCTTGTCACGCAGCACCATGATGCCCGCCTTGCGGCAGAAGAGCATGTCGTTGTCAAGGCCTGTGTAGTAGTCGTGGTTACCCAGACAGGCAATGACGGGAATGTCGAGCGCGCGGAATTCCTCAGCCATGTGCTCTTCCTCCACCGGCCGGTAGCTGCCGTCGATGATGTCGCCGCCGATAAGTATGGCGTCGGGCTCCTCATCCTTGATCCTCTCAAGCCATCGGTGCAGGTCGGCGCGACGGTTGTGGTAGCCTAAATGCAGGTCGCTGATGAGTACGAGCTTCAGGTCCTTGCCGAGATTCTTTTCGGTCTCGACAGTCATCTCCACCCTTTTCTTGTCGTTGTAATGCCAATAAGCATAGGAGAACAGCGCCGTCATGGCGATGGTCAGGCCCGCGGCCAGCCAGCCGTTGGCATGGAGTGCCGTGGAAGGCACCACGTGGCAGAGGCGCAGCAAGTCGAGACAGACAAAGGTCAGGAAAAGATAGAGCATGATGATGAGCCAAGAAGTGCCGACCTCGTAGGTTGCCGTAGACAGCCACATCGGCCATTGGTTGATGGTGCCCGACATGGCGGCAAAGAAGGCTAAGAAGGCCAGGACCATAAGCGCCACGACGGCTATGCGCAAGGGGAGAAGGGCTGGCAACAGCTGCCACGTGCGCCAGCAGACATAACACTGTCCGAGCACCGGAATGAGGAGAAACAACAGAAATGCTGCTTTCATAATGATGCTTATTGATTATCAGCTACAAAATTAGCTTAATTCCCCGACATCTCCAAGCGCGAGGATGTCCTTTCATGATTACGGGTTACAAATCATGCAATCAGGGTAGGAGAGTGGTGCTCCATCCGACTTCATCCTAAAAAGCGGACTCACAGTGTTCCTGCGCTATGAGTCCGTTGCTGTGACTGTCGGATGACCGATGGAGCCGGCTGGTTATTTCTCCAGGAACTTGTTGGCAGCCCTTAGTTGGTGGCGCATGACGCTGAGGAACTCTTGGCTTTCCTGGAGTACATTGAGGTAGATGAGGTTTATCTTCATGTCGTCATTGTTGCCGGACTCCTGCATTCTGTCGATGTGCTTCTTGCGCAGGACAGAAAGCTCGTCTTTGCAGCCATCGGCTTCGTCGAGAATCTCGCGATAGTTCTCGTAGTTGTCCTCGTCGATGCAGTCCTCACACATCTTCATGAGTCCGTCGATTTTTGTCCTCAGAGGTTTGAACTCCTCCACGTAGAGCTGTGGCAGCGGGTTGAAGTTGTTGTCCACGTGCTCCTTGATGGGCTCCAACATTCGTTTGAGACAGTAGATGTATTGCTGGTCGCTGTTCATTCCGAGGTGGAACCACGTGTTGCGCTCTATCGAGATGTCCTCCGGGCAGCGTTTCAATGCGAGCATCTCCTGCCGGCGGCATTTCTTGAGCATCTCCTGCTCAGCCTTCAGGTTCTTGCTGGCTTTACGCAGGGCGCCCACTTTCTCTTGTGCCAGTGAGTCGATGATACTGTTGAACTCCTGAAGGGCGAAGGCTACAACGTCGGCCTGCATCTTTCTGACATTGTTGCGCAGCATATCCCAAACCAGCTCGGGGTCGCGTGTGCGCATCATCAGTCGGAAGGTATCCGACTCTTTGCTCTCCTCAGCCTTCTTCTTCTTGAAGCGGCGGTTGGAACTTATGAGCGAGTAGACGACCAGGGCTATGAAGAGTGCTTTCACCACGATGCCCCCGTAGAACATCATCAGGCAGACGAGGCTACACACAAGGAAGGCCACGGCGGCTGTGATGAACCATCCACCGATGACGCTCAGCACACCCGTGACGCGGTAGACGGCGCTCTCGCGTGACCAGGCGCGGTCGGCAAGGCTGCTGCCCATTGCCACCATGAAGGTGACGTAGGTTGTAGAGAGCGGACAGGTGAGGTTGGTGCCCATCGTTATCAGCATGGCTGCAATGACGAGGTTCACGGCTGCGCGCACCATATCGAAAGCAGCCTTGTCGTCGGTGAGAATCACCTCTTCCTTGTTGAAGCGGGAGTCAATCCAGCGGGTGATGCTCTTCGGAGTGTATTTGTTCACAAAGTCAACGCAATAGCGAGTGTAGCGCACAATGCCGCGTGCAGCACGCGAGCTGCCGAACATTTCGTCGCCCTCATCCTGACGGCTTAAATCTACGCTGGTCTTAATGACATTCTGAGCTTTCTTCGAGGTTGCCATGGACACTATCATGATGATACCTGCGGCGAAGAGGTAGAGAGGGGGTGTCTTTGCGCTTTCCATAAGCGAGGTCATCAGGAAGCTGTCGGGAGCGGCACCGTTGGAATTGGCCATGTAGTCCTGATAGCTTGAAAGGCCTGCCAAGGGCACACCGATGAAGTTGACCAAGTCGTTGCCGGCGAAAGCCATGGCCAGAGCGAACGTTCCCATGAGCACAGTGAACTTGAAGATGTCAACTTTCAGCAGGTGCATGATTTCCATAACAACGGTCGACACGATAAAGGTGTAGAGCAAGAGAATGTTTGTGTTCTCCTTCACATAGTCCTTCAGCGTCTCCGGGAGGTAGGGGCTCTTGGCAAGACCCTTGAAGAAGATGAAGTAAGCCAGCGTTGTGAAGGCAATGCCGCCGAAGATGGCCACCGTGTAGCGAAGGTGCTTCTTGTAGTTGAACGTGAACACTACGCGCGCTATCCACATCACGACTATGCCGATGATGAAGGCTATAGCCACACTGGCAAAGATGGCACCGATGGTCTTCAGGGCCTGGTCGGAGTTGAGCATCATGCCGTAGTCGAGGCTGTGGTCACTTAGCATCTTTACAGTGGCCAGGGCAAACGAGCCTCCGAGCAACTCGAACACCAATGAGACGGTGGTTGACGTCGGCATACCGAGACTGTTGAACATGTCGAGTATGAGCACGTCGCTGACCATAACTGCCAGCATGATGGTCATCACCTCTTCGAAGGTGAAGCGCGATGGAGTCATAATGCCATGACGGGCAACGTCCATCATTCCCGATGCCATAATGGCTCCAATGATGATTCCCACTGAAGCCACAATGAGGATGGTGCGGAACTTCGCTACTCGGGCGCCGACTGCTGACTGCAGGAAGTTGACGGCGTCATTGCTCACTCCAACAAAGAGGTCGAACACTGCCAAGCATAGCAGGAAGACCACAATACATAGATAAACTACACTCATCTGATAATAGTTGTTATTTTTATTCGTTGCAAAGGTAGAAAGCACTTGTTACAAACCCGTTACAATACTGTTATAATTCCGTTACACTTATGACCTGGCAATATCTTCGTCAGCAGAGAGCATGACTGACAGTTTCGGGAGGGCCGAGGGAGGAGAAGGTCGCTCAACTGGCTACTCGTGTTTGCATGGAGTTTTCTCAGGTTCCATAAGTGTCGGAACCCTTTCTGATTTGTAGAGTCTTAGTGACAAATTCTACTTGCTTTTGGGGCCTGATGAGCACAGGATTGGAAGAGTGTGCAATGAAAAACTTTAATTTTTGATACGAAAAAAGGGACGTTAAAAGCACAAGTGTGCAATGCGAGTTCAACCTCAAGCGGGGTTGCTCTCGTGCCATTCTGCAAGTGTCTTGGTCTTTACTTCGTTCTTTGCATGATACGGCATCGGCATCTTGAATGTTCAGTGGAACGATTTTCTGCTATTTTTGCTTGCGGTTACCCGAAGGGTCGCTCCCTATAGAACACACCGGACTATATTAAATAGGTATTGAGTCCACTTTAAAAAGTAGGAAATTTAGAGTATAGTTGGCATTTCCATTTTTGTGTATGCAGACTTTCAAAGTGGACTCAGTCATTTATCGAAAGGGCTTACCTCAAATTTGTCGCAAAACGAAAGGAAGCATATGACAAAACTTATCAACTGCTACACACAGTTGTTTTCTTTCAAGAAGTCTATAGTGATATTCCTGCATGCTGCTTTCACGTTGCTCAGTGCTGTCTGCCAACGCATTGCCCGTTCGGCTGACAACCCTGGTGGATTGATGCATCTGATTGGACTGAAACCTGCACCCGACAACTCATCTGTATCATCCGTCCTCCCGGCTATCAGTGCCACTGGTATTTTCAGTCTTTGTCCGTGGCGCAGCACCACACTGGGTAGTTTGCCCATGAGCGTCTGTCGGTCGGCTGCCCCCTCTCCTGTGATGATGAGCGTCGCACCCTTCACCCTTTCATCGAAGTGAGACAATTTCATCAACAGTTCACCACCGCTCTCCATACGTGCTCCGAAAAATTGCATAAAGGCATAACCAAGTCCGCCGGCAGCCCCTGCACCGGGCTTCATAGAACAATCGCGCCCTCCTTGGGCGACTCTGTTTTCTGACGCATACCGGCGTGCACGAAGCTCCAGCAAGCAAATATCAGCCCGAGTAGCACCTTTCTGTGGTCCATAGACTTCCGCAGCTCCATTGCGACCATAGAGTGGATTGGTGACATCGGAGGCAAGGATAAATCTGCTGGTTGAGATTCGTTCACGCATCCCCCTGCTACGTATGGCCTCAATCATTCCACGACCACAGTCGCTTGTCCCAGTTCCGCCGAGCCCGACGATGAACTTGCGGCAACCGCGTCGCCAGGCATCGAGCAGCAACTCGCCCACACCGTAGGTGGTAGCGTGGAGAATGTCGCGCCTTGAAGGTTCTATGAGCTTTAATCCGCAAGCCTCGGCCACCTCTATGATTGCCGTTGTCCGACCCACTACGGCATAGCGAGCCTTGATAGGTTCCATGAGTGGATTATGAACTTCTGTACTCACTATATTCCCGTTGAGGGCTGCGGAAAAGGCTTCGAGCATACCGTCGCCCCCGTCTGACATAGGCAGAGTAGTCACATCGCATGTCGGCAATGCCTCCTTCACTCCTTCGGCAGCTGCCTTCTCGGCCTCTTCGGAGGTCAGACAGCCTTTGAAGGAATCAATGGCAAGGACAACGTGTGGCCGGTGAGTCAACTCGTTTGCACAGTTCTCGGTAGTGCTTGCTGCTAAAGTAGTATGAATCAAAACTTAATGAGTGTTATTAGGTGGTTCAGTATGGCCTTACGCTGTTCGTCGGTTGTGGTCAGATATTGGTGAAGTCCTTTGGATGAGGGCAGAAAGGTCGTGCTCCCGTTGTCCTTTGCCGTGATGGTACCATGTCCCGAGATGCCGAACCATTTTCCGCCTTCAACAGCATAGAGCACTGCCGTCATGTCCCAGCTTGGTCTGTCGTAGGGCATCTTCAGATAGGCTTTATAGCCTTCAATCACAGGCTGGGGCTTTCCGCTGTAACTGGCAATAATCCTTCCGGGGTACTTGATGTGCTCTCCCACATCGAAGGGTGAGGTGACAAGCCGCGTGGGCCAATGTTGAAAAACGTACTGTGCCGATGGTATGTCACGTAGAATGTTGTATTCCGGATTACTGTTGCTGAAGTTTCCGCCCATGATAACCAGCCGGCTGACTTTTCGCGCCACCAGTTGGCGACCGTTGAGCTTAGAGTAAGAGTCAGCTTTAGTTTGGAGAAGTCGTGCAAGGTTCGTGGAGAATCCGGTTGAAATGATGGTCACAGAGTGGTCGGGCTGCTTGGCCAAAATGCGGCGATAGAGCCGGGGTGCCTCTATCAGAGAAGCGTAGTTCGACATCGAGCGCTTGAAGAGAGGCTTGCCGTCGGCGCCCTTCATCATGCAAACAGCCTTTGCATAGTTCACACCGTCGGTCTCGCAATTTGCGCCATTGCTAATTTTTCCGATGGGCAGTCCCTCGTGCCCGTAATAGGTGTTCAGTATGTCAATATATTCCACGGGGTATATTCCAGGCTTATTGACCATGACGGAAAGCAGTTTTACCTTGTGGGCGGCTTGATAATGGTATATCATGTCGAGTGCCAGGGCGTCGTCAACATCATTACCCATGTCGGTTTCGAAGATGATGCGCTGAGGAGCCTTTGCATCCACGGGACCGGCGCATAAGGTCAAAGCTAATAGTAGCGTGTAAATAGCAAGGTTTGTCTTCATTTGGTGCAATTTAAGTTCTTGCAAATATAGGAATTATTTATCAAGCATTGAGAATTAATTTGTTTAAAATATCAAAACCGCCGAAAAAAAAGTTCTCCTTGTTTGCTTTTGCGACAATTAAACTCTATCTTTGCAATAATGTAATACCTAAAAAATAACTGTGATGACAAAAAAAGCATATCTACTTGTGGCCACATTGGGATTCTCCGTGTGGGCAAGTGCTACTGTGCGTCCGGTGGAACTGCGGTGCGAATACATGGATGGAGTTCCCTTAGTAGATGTCGGCCATCCTCGCTTATCGTGGACGTCTGAGGCTGATGCCAATGGCGAAGCCCCTGTCGACTATGAAATTCAAGTTGCGTCTTCATTGAGAAATCTTCGAACCGGGAAGGCCGACCTATGGAAGTCTGGCCGTAAGGCGGTCGGTGAGTTGCCTGTAGTGAGCTATCGTGGAAAGACCTTGCCCACCATGCAGCATTGCTTTTGGCGAGTGCGTCTTTGGGACAAGACGGGCAAAGTGTCGGGATGGAGTGCCGTGGCTGAATGGCAGATGGGATTGCTCAACGCTTCCGACTGGAAGGCCAGCTGGATAGGAGCGCCCTGGGAGACTGACGAGTCTACGGATCGTTCCACAGACAAGAGCGCCAAGCCGGCACCTTTGCTGCGGAAGGATTTCAGAGTCAGCAAGAAGATTAAGTCGGCACGCGTATTTGTCTGTGGTCTTGGCTATTATGAGCTCTATCTGAATGGGAAGAAGGTGGGCAACAACGTGCTGTCGCCTAACCAGACTGACTATTCGTGGCGTCCCGACATCGACCGTACGCGAGTGGCCATAGAGAATAAGTTTACCGGATACCGTGTGCTCTACAACTATTATGATGTCACATCGTTGTTGCGTCAGGGTGACAATGCCGTTGGATGCATTCTTGGCAATGGCTTCTTCAATGCCCAATATCTCAACAACTTTGTGATGGCTTATGGAAGCCCCCGCCTGCTGTTACAACTGCGCATCGACTATGCTGACGGCAGCAGCTCAACATTAGTGAGCAATTCTTCATGGAAAGCACGCAAGAGCTGGATTCTCAAGAATGGCATCTTTTCGGGAGAGGAAGTTGATGGCAGACTGATGGACGCAGCCTGGTGCTCCCCTTCCGCAAAGGTTGACGGATGGCAACCGGTCGCTCTACGCAAGGCACCGGATGGAAAGCTTGAGGCACAAACCAATATGAACGATGCTGTGACGGCTCGTCTACAGCCCCGCAGTATCAAGAAACTCGGTGAAGGTCACTTCCTTGTTGACTTTGGAGAAGAGATTTCCGGGTGGCTGCATCTGAAGAATTTCCAGGGAAAGGCCGGACAGAAGATTGACATCCATTATCTCAGTGACCAGAATCAGGGTAGCAATTCATACATCATGAGCGGTAAGGCTAATGAGGACTACCATCCACGATTCACTTGGTTCGTTTTCAGTAAGGCTGAGATAAAAGGCTGGCCGGGCGAGTTAGCAAGCAGCCAGGTAAGTGCAGAAGCCGTGAATGCACCCTTGCATCAGGTATCCGACTTTGCATGTTCCGACACGCTCATCAATCATATTCTCAAAATATGGCGGCGTTCGCTGCTCGACAATGCTCACGGCGGCATTTTCAGCGACTGTCCCCATAGGGAACGTGCAGCCTATACGGGCGACGGCCAGGTGACAAGTTCCATGGTGATGCAGACCTTTGATACGCGCGCCTACTACACAAAATGGTTGCGCGACATTATGCTTGCACAGAACCCGAATTCGGGCAATGTGCCCAATGGAGCACCGTGGCAGCCTGGCGATGGCGGTGGCCCGGCATGGGGAGCAGCAATGTGCATCATTCCGATGAATTTCTATCAGCAGTTCGGTGACCCGACTGTCCTCTCCACTTGCTATGCGTCCATGGTGCGCCAGGTTAATTTTTTCAGCTCTTGGGCCGATACCGACGGCATTGTTTTGGTGAAGCTCAAAGACACAGCCAATGAGTCAATGGACATCTGGCATCAGCTTGGTGAGTGGTGTACGCCAACTGACACCATGCCGGACAAGGCACTTGTGCATACCTATGTGTATTGGCAGTGTATCACCTGCTGCGCTCAGGCAGCTCATGTGCTCGGGCTGAAAGCCGATGAGACCAAGTGGACAGCTCTTGCCGAGAAGGTGCGTTCGGCTTTCATGAAGAGGTTCTATCAAGCCGATGCTGCAACTTTCGGACCGGCGGGCAGCAATATCTTTGCTTTGGCGATGGGAGTACCTGAGGAGCTCAAGACGGTTGTCATCAATAGAGTGAAAGCCGATGCTGCCGCACATGGAAACCATTTGGAGACGGGCATCTTCGGCACACGCCTGCTTTTCGAGACACTTTCTGACAATGGTCTTACAGATTTGGCCGTAGAGATGCTCGACCAGACCACCTTCCCGAGTTTTGGCTGGTGGATAGTGAATGGAGCCACTACGACGTGGGAGCAATGGGACTGCAAGAACTCTCATAATCATCCGATGTTCGGCGGTGGTCTAACGTGGCTCTACAGCCGTCTTGCCGGTCTGCGCGTAGATAGCGACCATCCTCTCGGACGTCATTTCACTCTGCGTCCCTGCATACCCCAACGAATCGACTGGGTGAAGTATTCGCGTCAGACTGCTTATGGCAAAGTGGGCATCAGTTGGCGTAAGGAAGCCGACAAGGTCAGAGTTGAAGTGGATGTTCCTGCCGGTTGTACAGCCGATGTGTTTGTGCCCGTCGGAAATGGTTATGTGAAGAAGACTGTGCAGTCAGGGCACTACTCTTTCTGACGGTTCTCGATAAAACGGATTTTAGCAGTAAGCCCCGACCAGAAAGAATCCAGGCCGGGGCTTTCTC
>OMVH01000281.1 GCA_900314365.1 uncultured Prevotella sp.
AATATTGTAAAGTTCTTTCGGAGGGTAACAACTTCTCTCAAGCACTCCGAATAAGGGCTGTGACAGGACATCTTTATGGGAGAAGCGAAACAGAGACTGTGATTTCAGCCTGCGCTATTATTAGTATATATTCCTGATTCTCTGCCTGTTACACACCATACACTATTCTCATCCTCCGTTCTCCATTTGTGATTAAGCCCACTTTTATAAGAGAATCAGTTCCCTTGCAGTGGAACACACTTGCAAAAATCAGGAAATAAGAAAAATCGCAGCTTGCAAATCGCGAATGAGAGCTAAACATTCACTGCCTCCTCAACCAATGCTTGACAATAATTAATTTAGCATATTCAACAGAAGATTTATATAAAAAGCCGATGACTATTCAAGGCTTTTTCGTAACTTTGCAGTCTACAAACAGTAACAAGTAAGCAAATGTCAGGAACAAAGCAAATAAAGACTGCGCTCATCTCAGTCTACCACAAGGACGGCTTAGAGGCCATCCTGGCCAAGCTCAACGCCGAGGGCGTGAAACTGCTCTCCACAGGTGGCACCCAGAAGTTCATAGAGTCCAAGGGTTATCCCTGCGAAAAGGTCGAGGACATCACCACATATCCCTCCATCCTTGGCGGCCGTGTGAAGACCCTCCACCCAAAGATATTCGGCGGCATACTGGCTCGCCGCGACAACGAGTCGGACCAGGAGCAGATGAAGCAGTACGACATACCCTCCATCGACCTCGTTATCGTAGACCTCTATCCTTTTGAGGAGACCGTGAAAAGCGGCGCTTCGGAGGCTGACATCATTGAGAAAATCGACATTGGCGGAATCTCTCTCATCCGCGCAGGGGCAAAGAACTTCAACGACGTTGTCATTGTACCCAGCAAAGCCGAATACGGTATGCTGCTCGACATCCTCAACAGCAAGGGCGCTGCCACCGATGTGGAGGACCGTCGGAAGCTGGCCGAGCGCGCCTTCGGCGTGAGCAGCCACTACGACACGGCCATTCACGCATGGTTTGCCTCCCTTTAACAGGCAGCATCACAACACCGCCTGAGAGAGGCGGTACCAAGCACTACATTTATTTATTATAGCTATAATTAAGTAAGACAAATGGGATTCTTTTCTTTTATTCAGGAAATCGCAATGGACCTGGGTACTGCCAACACTATCATTATCAGTGATGACAAGATAGTTGTTGACGAGCCGTCCGTGGTGGCTCTTGACCGCCGCACTGACAAGATGATTGCAGTAGGCGAGAAAGCCAAGATGATGTATGAGAAGACTCACGACAACATCCGCACCATCAGGCCGCTTCGCGATGGCGTGATAGCCGACTTCACAGCCTGCGAGCAGATGATGCGCGGACTTATCAAGATGGTACACACGGGCAGCCGCCTCTTCTCGCCTTCGCTGCGAATGGTCATCGGCGTGCCCTCCGGCTCTACGGAAGTGGAGCTCCGTGCCGTACGCGACAGCGCTGAGCATGCCGACGGCCGCGATGTCTACCTCATTTTCGAGCCTATGGCAGCAGCCATCGGTATCGGCATCGACGTTGAGGCACCGGAAGGCAACATGATTGTCGACATCGGCGGTGGAAGCACCGAGATTGCCGTCATCTCACTCGGTGGCATCGTCAGCAACAACTCCATCCGTATCGCCGGTGACGACCTGACCGCCGACATACAGGAATACATGAGCCGCCAGCATAATGTCAAGGTGAGCGAGCGCATGGCTGAGCGTATCAAGATTCACGTGGGTTCTGCACTGACCGACCTTGGCGACGAGGCTCCCGACGACTACGTGGTTCACGGCCCCAACCGCATCACGGCACTGCCGATGGAAGTGCCCGTGTGCTATCAGGAAATTGCCCACTGCCTCGACAAGACCGTGGCCAAGATAGAGAACGCCGTGCTGAGTGCCCTTGAGAACACTCCGCCCGAGCTCTATGCCGACATCGTGAAGAACGGTATCTACCTCAGCGGTGGCGGTGCGCTGTTGCGTGGACTGGACAAGAGACTGACCGACAAAATCAATATTCCGTTCCACATTGCCGACGACCCGCTCCACAGCGTGGCCAAAGGCGCAGGCATAGCCCTGAAGAACGTAGACCGCTTCTCGTTCCTCATGAGGTAAGCACCTCGCGAAACGGCCTCTGCCCCTCACCCTAAACGGCGCAGGGATGCAGGGCTGCCTCCTTGCATAAAGTAAGGAGGACGTAATGCAATTATGAGAAATCTACTGGAATTTCTGGCTAAGTACAACCACTGGTTCGTCTTCATACTGCTTGAAGTCATCAGTTTCGTTCTGCTTTTCCAGTACAACAGCTACCAGGGGAGCGTATGGTTCTCCTCTGCTAATGTCGTGGCGGGAAAGTTCTATGAATGGGATGCCGCAGTGGAACAGTTCTTCTCGCTCACTCAGGTGAACCGTGAGCTGACGCAGCGCAACGCCTGGCTCGAGCACGAAGTGGCCGTCATGCAGGACAAGATAGGCGAGCTGACGGGCGACACCACGTGGCTCGAGCGCCAGCAGATGGAGATGCTCGAAGCCTACAAGGTGATTCCCGCCAAAGTCATCAGCAACTCACTCGACAAACCCGACAACTTCATCACCATCGACAAGGGCTCTACCGACGGTGTGAGAAAGGACATGGGAGTGGCCAGCGGTAATGGTGTGGTGGGTATCGTATATCTGGTGTCAAGCCACTATTCGGTCGTCATACCCGTACTCAACTCGCAGTCACACATCAGCTGCAAGATTCAGAAGCGGGGCTACTTCGGCTATCTGCACTGGACAGGAGGTGCCGTGGACGAGGCCTATTTGGAGGATATCCCCAGACACGCTCACTTCTATCTCGGCGATGAGGTTGTGACGAGCGGGTACTCCTCACTCTTCCCTGCCGGTATCAGGGTTGGAAAAGTACTGCATGTCTACAACTCTGCCGACGGCCTCTCCTATCGGCTAAAGGTAAAGTTGTCGACCGACTTCGCCAACCTTCGCGACGTCAATGTCATCGACAACTCACAGATGGAGGAACGCTTAGAGATAATGAGAGCCGCTCAGGACTCCATTAAGACAAAAGATAATTAACAAGGCAACGCTATAGCTCATGAACAGGAATTCGTTGATGAAGTTCTTATTGTTCTTCGTGCTCCTGCTGGTACAGGTGCTGGTGCTCAACCACATCCACCTCTTCGACTGTGCCACGCCGCTGCTCTACGTCTACCTCGTGCTTTTGTTCCGCCGCAACTATCCCCGCTGGGGTATCTTGCTGTGGTCGTTCGCCCTGGGTCTCAGCATCGACGTCTTCTCCAACACTCCCGGGTTGACAGCCGCCTCGATGACGTTACTCGGGCTCATACAGCCCTACCTCTTTTATCTTTTCATTCCCCGCGACAGCCCCGACGACTTGGAGCCCTCAATGAAATCGCTCGGTGTAGCTCGATTCTCCTACTACACCCTCCTCGCTGTCAGCATCTATTGCCTCGTGTTCTTCACTATCGAGAACTTCAACTTCTTCAACTGGCAGCAGTGGCTATCGTGCATTGTCGGCAGCACTGCACTCACGGCCGTACTCATCCTGGTTATTGAGAATTTAAGGGCAAGATAGGCGTGAAAGACTTCAATCTCGAAAACCGCAAGTTCATTATCGGCGGAGTGGCGATATTTGTCGTCACAGTTTATATCCTGCGTCTCTTCACTCTTCAGCTGCTTAGCGACGACTATAAGAAGAACGCAGACAGCAACGCCTTCCTCAAAAAGATTGAGTATCCCTCGAGAGGAGCCATTTCCGACCGGACGGGCAAACTGCTGGTCTACAATCAGCCTGCCTACGACATCATGGTGGTGATGAACGAGGAGAGCGGTCATCTCGATACGATGGAGTTCTGCAATGCGCTTGGCATCACGAAGGAATACTTCATCAAGCGCATGAACGACATCAAGGACTACAGCAAGAATCCCGGCTACTCGCGTTTCACACAACAGCTCTTCATGACACAGCTCTCCGATAAGGAGTTCAGCGTCTTCCAAGAGAAGATGTTCCGCTTCCCGGGTTTCTATGTGCAAAAGCGCAGCATCAGACAGTATCAATATCCCTACGCGGCTCATGTACTCGGCGATGTGGGCGAAGTGTCGGAAAGCGATATCGAAGACGACGACTACTATCAGCCAGGCGACTACATAGGGAAGCTCGGCGTTGAAAAGTCGTACGAGAAACAACTGCGCGGCGAAAAGGGCGTGCAGATACTCCTGCGCGACGCCCACGGACGCATACAGGGCAGCTATCAGGACGGCAAGTTCGACACGAAGCCAGTACCGGGGAAGGATCTCACACTGAGCATAGATATTCGCCTGCAAGCCTTGGCCGAACGAATGCTCGAAGGCAAGATTGGCAGTATCGTAGGCATAGAACCGTCAACAGGCGAAGTGCTCTGCATGGCCTCTTCGCCTTCCTACGACCCGCGCCTCATGGTGGGACGTCAGCGAGGAAAGAACCATATCCGTCTGACACGCAATGTGTGGAAACCCCTCCTGAACAGAAGCATCATGGGACAGTACCCGCCCGGCAGTACCTTCAAGACCACGCAGGCACTGACCTTCCTCAGCGAGGGCATCATCACGCCGCACACCATGTTCCCCTGCCATCACGGCTTCACCTACCGTGGTCTTCACGTGGGCTGCCACGGACATGCCTCCCCTCTGAATGTCGTAGAGGCTCTCTCCACATCCTGCAATGGCTTCTTCTGCTGGGGACTCTACTACATGATGGGCAACCGCCGCAAGTATCCCCATGTGCAAGTGGCTATGAACACGTGGCGCGACTATATGGTGAGCATGGGCATGGGCTATAAGCTCGGCATCGACCTCCCTGGAGAGAAGCGCGGACTCATACCGAACGCAGAATTCTACGACAAGGCTTACCACGGGTCGTGGAACGGACTGACCGTTATCAGTATCGCTATCGGGCAGGGCGAGGTGAACATGACTCCGCTGCAGATAGCCAACCTCTGCGCTACCATAGCCAACCGCGGCTACTACTACAAGCCCCACGTTGTAAAGAAGGTTCAAGGTGAGCCGCTCGACACAGCCTACACGCAGCGTCACTACACGAAAGCCAAGCGCAACGCCTATGGGTGGGTAGTGGCCGGTATGCGCTCCTCTGCTATCAAGGGTACATGTAAGATGATGAGCAGGTTGCCATTCACTGTCTGTGGCAAGACCGGAACGGCTCAGAACCGCGGACAAGACCACTCCGTCTGCATGACCTTCGCACCTATGGAGAATCCGAAGATAGCACTCGCCGTCTACGTTGAGAACGGAGGGTTCGGAGCCGACTTTGCCGTCCCTATAGCAAAAGTGCTGCTCGAACAATATATCACGGGCAAGCTCTCACCGTCGGCTGAGAAAGAAGCCACCGCGCTGCAGAAACGACGCATTGGCTACGGCAAGGCAAACAGATAAGAGAAAGACGAATCATGGAACCAGACAGACAACCCAGCATACTGAAGTCCATCGACTGGTGGACTGTGGCCATATATCTGGCACTGCTCATCTTTGGATGGATAAGTGTTTGTGGTGCCAGCTACACCTATGGCGATACCGACATCTTCAGTCTCTCCACCCGTTCGGGCATGCAGATTATCTGGATTGGAACGGCCATCACCATCGGCTTCGTCATCATGATGATCGACGATCGCTTCTTCGACACCTACGCCTACATCATCTATGCGGCGTTCCTGCTGTTGCTCTTCATAACGATATTCAATCCTCACGAAATCCACGGCTCACGGTCGTGGCTCGTCCTGGGTCCGCTAAGACTGCAACCGGCAGAGTTTGCAAAGTTCGCCACTGCCCTTGCTGTAGCTAAGCTCATGAGTACCTATGGTTTTAACCTGCACAACCGCAAACATTTTGCTGCAGCCTTAGCCGTGGTGCTCACACCGATGCTCTTCATTGTTGCACAACGCGAAACCGGTTCAGCCCTCGTCTATCTCTCGTTCTTTCTGATGTTCTATCGTGAAGGAATGCCTGGTGGTATCCTTTTCACAGGAGTGGCTATGGTCATCTACTTCGTCGTGGGTATCAAGTTCGAGAACACCATGCTGTGGGACTTGCACACGTCAGTGGGAAAGTCTGTAGTACTACTTCTCGTACAACTGTTCACAGCCGGACTGATTTATAACTACTGCCACAACAAACGGCAGGCATGGGGCATTGCTGGCTACAGCATCGGCATCACCGCGATATTCATGCTCTTCTCTCAGTTTGTCATTCCCTTCGACGTGGTTTGGGTGCAGCTCGTTATCTGCGCGGGACTCTTAGCCTACCTTGCCTATGAAGGACTGCGCACACGCTACGCACGCTATTTCTACATATTGGCATTCACTGTTGGCTCTATCGCCTTTTTCTATTCGGCCGACTACGTGCTCAACGATGTTCTGGAACCCCACCAACGGGTGAGAATCAATGTGCTGCTCGGACTGGACGAGGACCTTGCAGGCGCGGGCTACAACGTGCATCAGAGCAAGATTGCTATAGGCTCGGGAGGACTGAAAGGCAAGGGATTTCTCAATGGTACGCAGACGAAACTGAAATTCGTGCCTGAACAGGACACCGACTTCATCTTCTGTACTGTAGGCGAAGAGGAGGGCTTCCTTGGCTCGGCAGGTGTACTGTTGCTTTTTCTCGCACTCATCCTGAGGCTTATTCACTTGGCTGAACGACAACCCTTCAAGTTCGGACGCATCTACGGCTACTGTGTGCTAAGCATTTTCCTCTTCCACGTTTTCATTAACGTGGGAATGGTACTTGGCCTCACTCCGGTCATAGGCATTCCGCTACCCTTCTTCAGCTACGGTGGTTCGTCGCTGTGGGGCTTCACCATTCTCCTCTTTATCTTCTTGAGAATGGATGCCGGACGCAACCTTGTGAGAAGCTGAATGGCTTCTTCCACCCATTCTTACAATATAACAAAGCAGCCATAAAAATGAGCGTCAATACCCATCTTTATGGCTGCTTACCCTTTGCTGATGTTCATCTATATGGCCACGTCGGAGCCCACTTTTCGCACTGCAATGCCAATATCGCTGATGCCCGGAAGAATCTCCCGTTTCATGTCGTGGCGAATCTCGAAGTGAATGGAATCATTGGGTACGAGATGGAACTGGCGTATACGGAACTCGTATTGGTAAGTGCTCAAGCCTCGACCGGTGCGAATGCCATCCTTGTCGGTCAACACGCAGGTCAGCGTGTCTATACCGTGCTCGTGCGAAGGCAGTACTTCATGCTCCACGAGCAACGTGAGCGACGTGAAGGGATAGGAGCCGTTGATGCGCAGTCCCAGTTCGGCATTGTAGCTTCCAGCCTGCTTCATCCTTCCGACAGAGAATGAAAGCGTGTCGTTCTTCTCCCATCCTGTGAGTGGAGTATGACGATATCTGTCATACACCTTTCCGTCGTTGCATCCCACAAGCAGGCATAAGGCAACGGCAGCCATCAACAATCTCTTCTTCCTCATCATTCCTGTTGCTTGTCCTGCCTGGGTGCGCCAGGCTGTGCTTCCTTGGGCTGGGCAGTCTGGCGAGGCTTAGCGTTCTGTTCCTGCTGACGCGCAGCAGTCGACTGAACCTTCCCGTCCTGCACCTGCTGGCGTGGAGACTGCGAGCGCACAGGCTGTGCACCCGACTGACGTTCTCCCTGTTGAGGACGGCTGTCACGCTGAGCTCCACGCCCCTTCGGAGCACGTGACGGCTGGGACTTTGCGCCACGGGCCTCATGAGGACGCTGAGGTTTCTTCTTCTTTTTCTTGGACTTATCAAAACGACTGATATCAGCTTCAGCAAGCAAGTCGACTGACTTCGGCGGCTCGGGCCTGTCGGACTCCGGAAGCAGCGACGACGGTTTCTTGCCATGCCGGTTCATCTCGATAATCTCCTTGGCCCTGTCGGCTGAAATTGTCACCACATTAGCTGCAAGATTCTTGTCTGTAGAATAGCTGACAAGTCCGGCGAGGGTGTCAACCTTAAACAGGTAGTAGTCGCCATCCATGGTCTGCAACGCAACCTCCTTACTGGGAATCTTGCGACTGGCCTCCACATAGTCATCAACCTCATAATTGAGACAGCATTTAAGCTTGGCACACATTCCGGCCAGCTTTTGCGGATTGAGCGAGATGTCCTGAATGCGGGCCACATTGGTGCTCACACTGACGAAGTTCTTCATCCACGTAGCACAGCAAAGCTCACGGCCGCAAGGTCCTGTCCCGCCGATGCGGCCGGCTTCCTGCCTCGCTCCTATCTGCCTCATCTCGATACGTACATGGAAGGTCTCAGCGAGCACTTTAATGAGCTGACGGAAGTCCACGCGCTCGTCGGCGATATAATAGAAAATGGCCTTATTGCCATCGCCCTGATACTCGACATCACCAATCTTCATCTTCAGTCCGAGGTCCTTGGCTATCTTGCGGCTTTGAATCATCGTGTCGTATTCGCGGCTTTTGGCCTCATTGTACTTGTCCATGTCCACCGGCTTTGCAATACGATAAATGCGCTTAATGTCGTCGGGCGATTTGAGATTAGCCTTGCGGATTTGCAGATTCACGAGACGGCCGGTAAGTGTCACCACACCAATATCATGTCCGGGACTGGCCTCCACGGCCACGATGTCGCCTTTCTTAAGGTCGAGCTGATTCACGTTGTGGTAGTATCCCTTTCGGGTATTCTTGAACTGTACCTCCACCAAATCCGTCGACTCGGCATTTCCGGGGACATCAGCGAGCCAGTCATAAGTATTGAGCTGCTTGTCCTGCCTACTGCAAGAACGGCAGCAGAGACCGCGATCACACCCACGGTCTATTTGGAATTTCATATTCTTGTAGTCCATATATAGTCTATATTACTTTTTTATTAACAGCACTATCATTTGGAGTGCAAGGTCGAAGAACACCATCTTTGCGTTGGCGTTCTGACCGATGTCGCGCCCGGCCTTTTCGAAGAGCTCGGCTATTGGAATGACATTGGCCTCATTGATGAAGCGCGAGAAATTACGCGAGAAAGCTTCTTCTTCCAGCGTCATATAGTTAAGTTCGGGCTGACGGAAGTTGTACATAAAGTTCTCACGCACCATATGTCCGAAATAGGTCAGCATACGCCGCTGGCGCTCGCGCCCATAGTCGGCCACAGCCAGGCTCCAGTCTTTAAGAGCCCTCACATCACGTTTATAAGACAATCTCATGAGCTTGATGAAAACATCAAGGAAGAGTTTGTTCTCGTTGTCCTCATTGAGGGCCTCTAACGCCTTGACCCAACTGCCACCGGAAAGTCTGGCGATGCGCCTGGCATCCTCGGCCCCTATATGACGGCGCACCTGCAGAGCCTGCTCCACGGCAGCTGTCTCAATGGCACGTATCCCCATCACCTGGACGCGTGAACGAATAGTGGGCAACAGTTTCTCGGGCTCTTCGCAGACAAGAAGGAACACAGTAGCCTCTGGCGGTTCCTCAATGAGCTTGAGCAGCGCATTCGCACAACTGGCATTCATGCGCTCTGCCAACCACACGACAGCCACCTTGTAGCCTCCCTGATTGGACTTGAAACCAAGCTTGCGAATCAGTGCCGTGCTCTCTCCCACTCCGATGATAGCCTGCTGATTGGTCGCTCCCATAGCAGTGAGCCACTGGTCCATTGTGAAATAAGGCCCTTGCGACAACATCTGGCGCCACTCACGTGCATAGTCATCGCTCGAAGCCTGGAAGTCGGATGCCGTCCCGGAGGGCTTCACCACAGGATAGGCAAAGACGAGGTCGGGATGCTGCCAGGTGGCCAGCATGGCCTCAGCATTGCGGATGGCAGCTGCGTCGTCGAGCAGCGAATAGCCTTCATCAGACTCTCCGAGCAGATAGGACGCGAAGGCCAACGCAAGGGCCATCTTGCCTGTTCCAGCCGGTCCGCTGAACATAAGCGCATGGGGCAACCGCTCCTCAGCCACCAACAGCTTGAGCTGTCGCTTAGCTTCTTCCTGACCTATTACTTCACTGAACTTCATAATGGAGATGATTTACAACAGTCGCTTGCACACTTCGTGCATGACATCAGCAGCCGACATCGTGTAGAAATGAATGTCTCTCACGCCTTCCTTGAATAGTTCGCGGCACTGTTCCGTGGTCCACTCAATGCCCAACTGACGCGCATCGTCATCGGTTTTGCATTTAAGCGCCTCCGAAGCAAGCTCCACAGGGAAATCGCAGTGAAAGGTCTTTGGGACCATGGTGAGTTGGGAAATCTTCGTGAAAGGCTTGATGCCGGGAATGATGGGAATGGTGATGCCCATAGCACGAGCCTTCTCCACGAAAGCGAAGTACTTCTTATTGTCATAGAACAACTGCGTGACGGCATATTCGGCTCCAAGGTCCTGCTTCAATTTCAGATAGCGCATGTCGAGGTCGAGGTTCGGAGCTTCTTCGTGCTTCTCGGGATAGGCAGCAACGCCAAAGTGGAATTTTGGCCCGGGGTGCCGGATGGCTGTTCCGTCGAGGAAAAAGCCCTCGTTGAAGCGGTTCACTTGCTTGATGAGCTCCGACGTGTGGGAGTGTCCGCCAGGGACAGGGATGAAACTACGGTCGTCGCGGGCCTTGTCGCCACGCAGCAGCAGCACATTGTCGATACCGAGAAATTGTAAGTCTATGAGCTCATACTCAATGTCCTCAGCTGTGACACCACTGCAAATGATATGAGGAATCACAGGTACATGATAGCGTGAACTGATAGCCGACGCTATGGCCACAGTACCGGGACGACGACGCACGCGAAGCCTCTCGTACTGGCCTCCGCCAAGCTCCCGGAAGATGTATTCGCTGTGATGGGTGGTGATGTTTATATAGAGTGGATCGAAACCAATAAGCTTGTCAAGAGTGGCAAACAGAGCCTCCGTTCCGTTTCCTTTCAGAGGCGGCAACACCTCAAAGGAGACGTGGTGCTCGCCCTTGTCCTTTCTGAGCAGGTCTATCACACGTGTCATGAGCTTTACGATATTTACTTTTAAATGCAAAAGTACTAAAAATCCCACAATCTACCGGTCACGCGGCTATATTTATTTTCGGCTTCCGCACGCCCTCTTTTCATACTGGTCAAGCACAGCAGTCCAAAGAATGAGATGATGTAACCCGTACATGAAACTAATTCTTTCATTATTACAAAGGCTCGCCAACACATATCAGGGCCTAAAGACCTTAGAGTAGAAGCTGAAGAAATGAATTCCCGAAGTCACACCATAAGAAAAGCAATGCCTGGCAAGCTGATTTTCTGTAAAACAAGAAGCCGTCTCAGAAAAATTCCCTAATTTTGCAACGCAAATTAATAAGCACTAACCCTCTTTACAGCAAATTATGAAATACAGCACAAAACTAATTGCAGCAACAGCTCTCAGCCTTTCGCTGTCAGCTACCGCCACCGCATCAGCCGGAACTGTTGCCGGTACGGAGATTACAGCTCCGTCGGACAACACCAACCTCACCACCAACCGTCCTCCCGTAGAAAAGCGACTCTTCGTCTCCGATGCCATTGAGAAGAAAATCAAGGAGGTGAAGAAACTGCTCCGTGGAAATCCCTATCTGGCCTGGATGTTTGAGAACTGCTTCCCCAACACCCTCGACACCACCGTCCACTGGGATGGTGCCGACGACACCTTTGTCTACACAGGCGACATCCACGCCATGTGGCTTCGCGACTCCGGTGCACAGGTGTGGCCCTACATACCGTTCGCCAACAAGGACCCGAAACTGAAGAAGATGCTCCGTGGCGTTGTTCTCCGCCAGTGGAAATGCATCAACATCGACCCCTATGCCAACGCTTTCAATAAGGAGCCCCTGCCCAATGGTGACTGGATGACTGACCTCACCGACATGAAGCCAGAGCTGCATGAGCGCAAGTACGAAATCGACTCTCTCTGCTATCCCATCCGTCTGGCCTACCGCTACTGGCAGGAGACCGGCGACGCCTCCATCTTCAGCGACGCCTGGCTGCAGGCCATACGCAACATTCTGCGTACCTTCCACGAGCAGCAGCGCAAGCAAGGCCCCGGTCCTTACAAGTTCATGCGCAAGACGGAGCGTCAGCTCGACACGATGTCGAACAACGGATTAGGCAACCCCGTGAAGCCCGTGGGCCTCATCGCCTCCGCCTTCCGTCCCTCCGACGACGCCACAACATTCCTCTACCTGGTGCCCTCGAACTTCATGGCTGTCTCCTCACTGCGTAAGGCTGCAGAAATTCTCACCAAGGTGAACCATGAGGAGGCATTGGCCAAAGAATGCACAGATTTAGCCAACGAAGTGAGCAACGCTCTGCAGAAATACGCCATCTACAATCATCCGAAATATGGCAAGATTTATGCTTTCGAGGTAGATGGATTCGGCAATCAGCTCCTTATGGACGATGCCAACGTGCCCAGTCTGCTCGGTATGGGCTACTTAGGCGACGTGTCACTCGACGACCCCATCTATCAGAATACTCGACGCTTCGTATGGAGCACCGACAATCCTTACTTCTTCCGCGGTAAGGCAGGCGAAGGCATTGGCGGTCCTCACATTGGCTACAACTATCCCTGGCCGATGTCGATTATGATGAAAGCCTTCACGAGCCGCGACGACAATGAAATCAAATGGTGCCTTGAAATGTTGCAGCGCACCGATGCCGGCACTGGCTTCATGCACGAGAGCTTCAACTGCGACGACGCATCGAAGTTTACGCGCGCTTGGTTTGCATGGCAGAACACACTTTTTGGTGAGCTCATCCTCAAGCTTGTGGATGAGGGCAAGACCGGCCTTTTGCTGAGCGCCAAGCGATAACAACGGCTAAGCACCGTCTTTCAATACCGGCAGCAGGGCAGCACCTTTCACACGGAGCTGCCCTGCTGTCGTTTGTGCCTGCCTCAAAGCCGTCGGCCCAAGGCTATCCTCACTCTCCATTTGTTGAACCCCATGAAGAGCTTGTCGGGCTTTCCAAAAATGGAGTTGTTCATCACGAGTGTGCCGCTGGCAAACCAGTTGTCAGTGAAGTCGTGCACTACTGCGGCGCGCTCAGTCAATATGAAATCAGGAAAGCTGAAGGGCGACCGCGTCTTGTCGCCATCCTCCACCTTCATGTTGTTGCGGTTGATAACCACAAGAGTGGGAAGGGCAGAGAGATGGAAGAGCCATCGGTGACGGGTCACAAGGTTATAGCCGTAGCCGCCTCCCACAGAGAAGTTGCCAAGATAGACACGGGCATTGTCAAAATGGGCGATGTCCGTGTCGTGCAGCTTAGTCACGCAGCCCATGAAGGACACTCCTACAAGCCAGCTGCCGGCACTGTGCACCTGGAGATAGCTCTGCGTGAAAGCTGCCGGGAAGGAGAAGCGCCTGCCATTGAAAGCGTAATAGGCATTAATGTTGAGCATCTCCATCTTTATCATCTTCCGCTCCACATCGTGTTCGGTTCCGTCAAGTCGGAACGTTCCTGAATAATTGTCGGCCTTTGAAAAAACGATGTCGAAACCGTAGCGGTTGGAGTAGCTGTTGAGATTGAACTCTATATCCGTATAATTCTTCTTACCGAGCAGTTTTCCCGGATTGAGAGCCAGTCCGGCACCTATTCCCATGTAGTTGGCAGCAATGGCAATAGTTCCTTTTACGTCCTTTTGGATGTGGCCATGATTTTCACTGTATTTCTTGATGCTGCCCACCCTCAGGCTGGCCCCCGAGACATTAGCCCGCAGTTTGATGGTCCAGCGCGTAGGCGGCCGGCGGATGTAGAGGGTATCGTAGTGTCGGGAATCACGGTAGCGACCGGCAATGACGCTGTCGGCAACACGGCGCACACTGTCGGCTCTTTGCAGTCGGCGGCGCACCTCTTCGCTCTGAGCCATCATCGAGAGCGGAAGAAGCAACACCAGAACGAGCAGCAGGTTTCGTAGCATAGGTTGGAAAGTATTATCGAACGTTATCTTTAAGCTATGTCTGAGGCTGGAAGGCTCTGTCAGATGACGATACGGGCCGTGGCAAGGGGCTTGAGCATCGCCTTGGGCACAGCCTCACGGATGGAGTTGGCAAGAAAATCGAGCATGCTCTTCCTGACAAAATCAGGGGTGACAGCAAGCACAATCTCGCGTGTCGGAATGGGCAGCGCAAAAGGTCGGACCAGCTGCCGCTGCACCTCATCGAGCTGATGCACGGCAAGCTCGGGGATAAAGGTGACACCTTTGTCGTGCTCCACCATGCGCATGAAGGTCTCAATACTTCCCAGCCGGTAGGTCTTCTTGCTTGCCGTCGCGGCCGGAAGCTGACAGAACTTGACGAGCTGATCGCGGAAGCAATGACCCTCGTCCAACAACCAAAGGAACTCGCTCTTCAAGTCGGTCACCTTAACAGAGCTTTTGGGGAAGAGCGGGTCGTCCTTCGACACGTAGGCATAGAACTGTTCGTAATAGAGTGTCGAGAGCTTCAGATCGTCAAGACCGTCCACACGAGCCAGCACTCCGGCATCAATAATCTGCTCCTGGAGCGCCTTCTTCATGTCGGAGGTCTTCATCTCGATAATTCTGACATCCATGTCGGGATAGTCGCCCAACATTTGCGGGAAAAACCTGGGAATGAGATAAGGGGCAATGGTAGGCAGTACACCTAAGGTGAACGTTCCCGAAAGGGAACCTTTCTGCTCCTCAGCGGCGTCGCGGAGACGACGGGCCTGACGGAGCACTTCCCCGGCATGACTGATGACATCAAGACCGGCCTTGGTGGGCAGAATGGGCTGCCGACGACGGTCAAAAATCTTGATGCCAAGCTCTTCCTCAAGCTTCTGTACCATGGAGCTGAGCGTGGGCTGGGTTACCTTACAATAGTCTGCCGCCTTGGCAAAATGGCGAAACTTGGCCAAAGCAAGCACGTATTCCAACTGCTGTAGTGTCATAACAAATGATTATCAATCAATCGATTGAATCGGCGTCACAATATAATTCTCCGATTTGAGCCCCCATTGCACCTGCCACTGACGTCCGTCCACTTGATCAAGAAGGATGAAATTCCAAATGTTTGAGGTGGGTATGAGAGCGAAACGTCCAGGCGTTGGCTTCACTCCTGCAGGCAACAACATCGTCTTGTTGAGCGCTACTGCAAAACGATTATTATCGTCATTAATAGTGTACTGCACGATCCAAATCCTGCCGTCAGCGGTGTTCAGCTTCAGGAAGTTCCAGTTGTTCGTAGTAGGATAAAGCTTGTAGACTGGTACCACAACCACAGTGTCGGCCTTCCCCCCTTGAGTTGAAGTATTACCAGTGCAGGCGCTGAAGCCGACGGTCAAAAGCAGGGCAATCAGGAAGATGTTGCTGTATTTCATAGAGGTTGAAATTTTAGAGTACTGATTACGATTCACACAGCGCAAATTTACTAATTATTCTGTTTCCAAGCAAGTGGAAAGCCACCCTTTTTTTCTGCCTACCTAATTCTCCCGTTCAAGATCCGCAAGCATTTATACTCTTTCTGACTGGTAGTATCTCGTTGAGAGGCACCGATTATTTTCGGGGCAAGAAGAGCTTCAAATAGAGAGAGTGTGCAATGAAAAACTTTGATTTTTGATACGGAAAAATGGGCGTTAAA
>OMVH01000280.1 GCA_900314365.1 uncultured Prevotella sp.
GTCGGTTGGCAAAACGCGCGAAGTCTTTAATTTCTTTTCTTGAGGCAACTTTCCTTATATTGATGTTGCTGGTATTCATGAGTGTGGAGTTGTTTCCTTATTGTCGTCGGTTTCGGATTCACTTGGGACTGTCCTTTCCTTATTCTCCTGGGTTCTCCAAGGATAGTTTGAGCGATAGGCGTTAGGCGACATTCCAAGCTGGTCTTTTGCATACTTGCCGAAGAACGATGCGTTGGGGAAGCCAAGCAGGGCTGCAATTTCCTTGATGTCTTTATCTGTGGCCTTGAGGTAGAAGCGTATGTCGTCGCAAACATAGTCGTGAATCCACTGTTTGGCCGACTTGTTGGTGCTCCGCTTGCAGAGCATGGAGAGGTATTTGGGTGTGATGCAGAGCTTGCGTGCGTAGTAGCTCACGGGGTGATACTTCACCTTCTCACTGTCGAGCATGGCGATGAAGCGCGAGAAGTAGGAGCCGCCGGCGCCCTTTATCTCTTGCTCTGGTTCACCGGCACTGATGAGGCCTACGACCCATGTAAGCAACGAGAACAATATGCCGACTTGCACCTGCGACTTCATATTGTTTTCCTCCTTCGTGGAGTAGAGCAGCCGGCCCAGTTCGTAGAACTTGGCGAGGATAGGCAGTCGTTCAGGAGTGATGGTCACCTTCACCATCTTGTTCATGTATATGGCTTTGTTCCACGCGTCAAGATGTCCGTGGAGAAGCAGGTGGAGCATCGGCGTGGAGACGAGCAAAGCCTTGCTCTCGTAGTCGCTGCTGAAGAGTGCATCGCTCACGGTGACTTGCGAGGGGAGAATGAGCAGCTCGCCTGCACCGGCCTTTATGGTAGTGTCGTTGACCTCGGCCTGCATGTGGCCTTGAACACAGAAGACGAAGATGTTCTTGTCTGTCTTTACGGGTTTTGCCGAACCAATGTTACGGATGTTGTCGATGAAGGCTATTTCCTTGAGTAGCGTTTCGTCGTTTCCCGTCACTGTGATGTTGTCCCAGATATCGTATTGCTTGTCCATAGTTGTTCGCTTGTCAGAATTGCATCATGAATGTAAACCGGATTCCCCATTTGTCAATGTTGGGGTTGTCAAGATAGGTGAGTCGGCGGACGTAGTTGATACCGAACACCTTGAAAATGTTGTTGATGCCCACCATAACCTCCCAGTAAGGCTTGTCGGTCATACGCTGTACGCCGTCGGGCATCTTGAAGAGCATGTTGTCACCGGGATGCTGAGAGGGATCGTTCTTGGAGGTGAGATGCCCCCACATTCCCTTGACGGCAAACACCTCGCGCCATTTGAGCTTCTTGATGAGGGGAATGCGGTTGAGCAGCTTGCCGTTGGGCTCCCAAAGTGCAGACCACATCACATAGCGGTCGTTGAGGAACTCCATGTTGCGCATGAGACTGAAGGTCTCGTCGGCAAAGTCAGTGAAGTAGGTGAGCGATACGGGCGGCATGCAGAGCAGCGGGAAGGGCACTTTGTTCCACTGGGCCCGGCCGATGACTCGCAGGTTCAGAGCACCGAAGCTTCCGAACCACAGACGCTTGTACATTTTCAGCTCAGTCATGTTCGAGGAGTACTGTCCGCCCAGGAGATGCTTCAGTCCCACGGTATGGGTGAGCTGGAAGTCGGGTGAGTCGAGGTTGATGGGCCACCGGCGCTGTTTGGTGTTGATGAAGCTTTGGTTTGGCCAGAAGCGCAGGGTGCCTGAGAGCTCGGTGGTGCGTATGCCGCTGAGCTCGTCTCTGCCGTCAACGGGGATGAAGTGCAGGTCGCCGGCAGGTTTGTTGCTCTCCGTCTTAATGGCGGCGCCGAAGCTCATTCCCCAGTCGGTCTCGTAAGTGAAGGTGAGGCGCTGACGGTTGTAGAAGTACATCTGCTTGACATTCTGCGTACGGAACGACTCGAAGACATTATCCTTGTTGTTGGTCAGATATTTGTCGGCAGGCGACATGAGGTCGTAGCTCGTCTCGAACGTCAGGCTCCTCACCGGATACTCGAAGGGCGAGTTCTCCTTGGTGTTGAAAGAGTAGGTCACCTCGCTGTTGTAGTACCACTTATGGCTCTGATTACCGTAGGCCACAAAGCCATTCCAGAACAGATGAGGGTTGAGTGCTGCCATTGTGCGGCCACTCAGCCGGAAGCGGTAGCCGTCGACGAAGTTATGGGAGACAAGGGTGTTGATGGGACCGAAGTCGAAGCGGCTGCGGTGCCCGGGCTTGCTCGTCTCTACAAAGTTCTCGATGAGCATCTTCACTCCCAGTTGCACGATGCCGAAGTTGCGGCTCTTCGTGATGCGATAGACAAAGTAGTCCATGTTCTTCTCGCCGGCTGTGAGTGGCATGGTGCGCCGCTCGTCCCAGAAGTGGTCGCTGCGGATGTTGGCGCTGGGCTCCTGTTTCACGGGGGAGTTGCCTTTGAGCAGATGAGGGTCGATGGCACTGAAATCGTAGTTGCCCAGTGTGGTGTTGCGCACCACGAGAACCTTCGGCATGAAGGAGGTCAGTCGCAGCACAGCGTACATCTTGTCGTCGGAGAGCACCCAGTCACCGTTGGGAAGTTTTGCGAAATCCTGCGTGATGCGCATCTTGTCGACGAAGTTGATGTCGCTCTTCTTGGGAATGTCGAGCACGCAGTGCTTCACCTGAAGGGCGCTGTCCTTGGTGATATAGAGCTCACCCTTGAAGCCGAAGTCCTGCTGATTGGCCGGATAGAAAAGCACGTGGTAGCAGCTATCGTTCTTGTACTGCAGGGTGTCCTCAATGTAGAAGTGATAAAAGGAGATGGCTGTCTTTCCGATGGGACTTGGAAAGGGGTACTGCAAAAGTCTCACGTGGTCGTCGTTGATATTGACGTCCTGGAACACCTCCTTGAGCAGTGAGTTGATGATGTCGCCCGTCTGCAACAATTTGTTCACACCCGTGCTCCGCTTACCCTCGATGATGGTGCGCTCCTTGTGCGGGTCTTTGCGGTAGAGCATCCGCGAGAGCGTCTCGTCGACGGAGATGGGGAGGATGAGGGCTGTGTCAATGGGCGACTTTTCCACCTGTTGCAGGTACCAACGCTGACGCTGATGCCGAATGGTGTCGATGTTGTTCTCCGAGAGCGTAATCTTCTGATATTTCTCGTAGGAGTAGTAGTCGTGTCTGTCGAGCTGAGTCTCCTTCTTACGGGCGATAACCTTGCGCATGAGCTCCACTGCAGGATTGTCCTTGCGGCGGTAGCGCTTGCGGCGGGCTTTCACGGTGACCTCGGTCACACTGCCCGACTCCGGACGGAGGGCAATGATGAGCGAGTCCTTGTCGCTGCGTATTTGTATGGTTCGGGTACTATAGCCAATGCTGCTCACTGAGAGCTTGTGGCCGGGATGAAATGCTATCCTGAAATGTCCGTCGACATCGCACACTACACTTACGCGCAGGTCCTTATAGCTCACGCTTGCAAACGGTACTGGGAGCTTGTCGGTGGCGTCGATGACGGTACCATGCACTTGGGCGTGGACCCATGCAAACGCTATTAGACCGAGAAGCGTGAGGAGCAATCTTTTCTTCATCTTGATGTATTTTGCGATATAATTCGCCTTAATGACTATTCTAAAACGGCACAAAGATACTTCGAAATATACTAAACAACGACACAGAGCATATAAAATTTCTTAATGGGAGGCATGCAATGATGTTTTTGTGAACTAAGGAACATCATGGTAGAAAAATAAACCATAAGGAAAAGTTTTCTGAATGCCTTTTCGGCGTCTTCTTTAGCGTTTTCTTTTTATTTAACAATGCGGGAAATTCAACTTTTGAGTCGTGAGGAGGGAGAACTTGTTTTTCGCTGTTTTGCCTCTTTTCTTTTATGTCCGTTTTTTCCATTTCGCGATTAAGCAGAGGCCTCTTTTATGGATGTTTGTCCAGGAATGGTTTTTGCAGAACGAAAGCCTGCGGCAGCGGCCCCGTATACTTTGTGAAGGATAAATACGGTGGTCTGTTCTCTTTTCTTTGTTTGTGATGTGTCATATTTTTTCCTCTGATTTATTAATGGAGAAACAATGGGTCGCGGTGTATGAGGCTGAGCGTAGGCACCATATCTTTGCTTCTTTATGGATGCAAAGTTACGTCAAAACACTCTTAATGCTGTTGCCGATAATAAACAGTTAATGCCCTTTTTGTATTGTCGTAGAGAGACATGAACCGTGAAGGGGGAGTCTATGCGTGTAAAACTCTTTGGGAAATCTCCTTGTTCCTTTGGAGCTCAGATGAGTAAGCTGGTGGATGAAGTGTCACTGTGTTTTCTCTCGTACGTGGCATTCTTGTGTGCTCCCGCTCGAAGCACCTTAATATGTTGCGCACCTAATTCCTTCACCACTCCGATTATCGGCTTTTTCCCTTGAACCATAAAATATAGAATAGAAACGTTGCTCAAGGGAGTGTGGAAAATGGGGCTGTCGTCAGTTGAGTCCCCACATTCCGGCGTCGTACTTACTCTCAATGATGGCCTCCCGTTCATCGGGCAGGTTACAGAAGAAATCGATGCCAGTGCGCCGTTCAAGTTCATCGATACTGATAGCGAATTGGGCGAGGCGGGTCTCCTTGCTGTTGGCATACTTCTCGTGGTCGATCCAGAGGGCGATTGCATGATAAGTGCCGTTTTTCACTTTGAGCAGTGCCATAAAATAGTAACGGGGTACAAGCAGTTTCTTTCCCGTTGTCATCCAGGTGGTGCTTACGTTCTTGTTCCCATC
Source organism: uncultured Prevotella sp. (assembly GCA_900314365.1). GTDB lineage: Bacteria > Bacteroidota > Bacteroidia > Bacteroidales > Bacteroidaceae > Prevotella. Next base: position 4,751 of record OMVH01000280.1, read on the forward strand.
GTTGAAGACGCCTCCGTCGATGGTTCCTCCTTTGCAGACGTAGAGTGTGTCGCAGAGGGTGCGGTTGTTGGCTACTGTTCTCACCATGTATTCCATGTTGGCCCAGACACCGCTGTTGAAGATATGTCGCATGGGCTGCATGTTGGTCATAAAGAAAGTCTGGTAGTTGGCCTCTTTAGAGTTCAGCCGGTCAGCTGACGGGCAAATGTGGCCGTGGTCAAAGCCAGAGTTCCAGTAAGGGTCACTTGCCCATTGGAGGCTGTCGGCGAGTAGTGGGTCCTTCGGGTACTGGTTGGTATCGGAGTAGTAGCGTTTAACTCCGGGAGCATTTTTCAGGTTGCTTGCATAGAGCTCGTAGCATGACCATCGTTGTGCTTTCTTTTGCGTGTCCCACTCCGAAGCGTAGTTCAGTTCGCTGCCCGCGTAGTGAATGAGCACAATGCTTGTGGGGCTTTGGCTGACACGTGGAAACTCCATACGCCCGTATTCGCGGTGCAGTGCCGTGTTGTTGGCGTTGCTGTTGGCTGAACGTTGAGGTTCTATGGGAGAGTCGCTGCCCGAACCGGAGCAGCTTGTAAGAATGAGCGCAACTGTGAGGCCTGTAAGAATTCTCTTCATTTCTTCAACTTGAAAGATGCGGGTATGTAAAAACAAAGGTGCGCCTCGGCGTATATGCAACTACGCGCGGACGCACCTTTCAATATCTTGTTGTGGCAGGGGAAAGTCCCGGCCTTGTACCGTGCTCCCGATTATGAATTCACAATCAGGTTTCTCAGAGCCTTGTTGTGTCGTGGGAGAAACGGCTTTCAGCCTTACTTCTTCAGCTTGCCGTAGCGGCTCATGAAGCGGTCTACGCGGCCGGCGCTGTCGACGAGCTTGCTCTTACCAGTATAGAAGGGGTGAGAGCTGCTTGAGATTTCTACCTTTACCACAGGGTAAGTTTCGCCTTCAAATTCTACTGTATCATTAGTCTTGCATGTAGAACGTGTAAGGAACATATCGCCGTTGGACATATCCTTGAATACGACGGGGCGATAGTCTTCGGGATGAATACCTTTTTTCATTGTTTTGTTATGTTATGTTAATTGATGTTCGCGAAGGGCTCCATTGCAGCCTAAACGCTTGCAGGCTGCAAAATTACGAAGAATCTTGCAGCCTGCCAAACTTTTAACGATGATTTTTCGAACTATCTTCTTCGGAGCTTTACTTCAGGCTGACGCTCGAAATCTCCCACGTGCCGGCCTTGGCTGCGGTACTGGTGTAGCGGAAGGCAATGTGGACATTGGTCTTGCCGGCTGCTGAACCTAAAGGAGCCGTGGAAGTGACAAAGGTCCAGCTGTTGGGCCATGTGTCGACAGTGAGCTTTGTCCATGTGGCCTTTGAGGGGTCTCCAGACGTGTAGTTGGTGCTTACGAGGACACTGCACTCAGACTCAACACCGTTGGCAAAGAAGTTGGCAGCCTGACTGAAGGACAGAGTGGTGGCCTTAGTCAGGTCAAGAGCGGGGCTGATGAACCAGCTGTCGGTGTCGTAGTTTTGTTTGGAGGAGCTGAGGTAGCCTGTTGCCTTCATACCGTACTGCGTTGTAGCTTCCCAGACAGCTGAGAGCGCTTCGTTGGTCTTCACGTCGAAGATGGTCCAGTCGCCCTTGCCGTTGGCCTTGAAATCGAAACTCTGAAGAACTGTCTCCGATGAGCCGCCTTTTCCTGGTTTCGTGCCATACTCTTTGCTGCCTAACTTTGCATAAGTGGTGTTCTTCACGCCCTGTACGTTGAAGTAGGTGGCAAGGTCACCGTAGAGGGTCACTTGCTTACCCAAGTTTCCGACATTATCCTTCAGGTTGAGGCCAGTACGCACCTCGCCTGAGGGAAGCTGTACGGGCATGCACTTTGTCACGTCGGTCTCCGTTGCCGAAGCAGCAATGAGCACGTTGGTGACTACCGCGTCAGCAGCCGTGAACTTCGAGTCTGTACTGATGTCCTTGCCTGAGACAAAGCCCACGATGTAGCCCTGGATGTAGACACCCGTCTTCTGGCCTGCACTGAGAGCCGAAGTAACGTCAAAGGGTTTAGCCTCAGTACCCATGTCGCCGGTAGAGGTGCCGCCACCACCGCCTTTGCCGTTGAGACTGTAGATTTGACTTCCCTGTGCCATCTCGGGAGTGCCGTTGTAGCTCATCAGCGTTCCGTAGACCACGACTGAGTCGCCTACCTTGATTTCGTCGTCCTTACTGAATTTTGCTCCGTTGAGACTGTAGCCGCGGAAGATTTCAAAAGAGGTTGTGCTGTTGGCAGCGTCGGCGATATAATAGGTGGCGTTGCCGTAGCTGGTGCTGATTTCGTCAATCTGAGTGATGATGCCTTTCACGTACACCTTGTCGGCGGTGTAGGATCCCCCATTGATGATTTCGAGCGTGCGGGCCACATTGTAGGGAGAGCTGACGGTGCCGTCACCAGCAGGCTCTACGACGACCGGCGTGTTACCGCCGCTGTTGTTATTGTCGAAGTCCGTATTGAAGGGAGCGGGCACGTCCTCACAGCTGCTAAAGGAAAAAGCAGCCATGAACATGGCAAGTGCTGAATAAATAAGTCGTTTCATCTTATTGTCTGGTTTTAATTATTTTATTTCCTGAATGTCGTCAATGTTTCTGACGATGAACTCCCAACTGCTGTTGTAGCGTTTCACGATGCCCGTGATGTTTACTTTGCCTGTGGGAACCTTATTGGCAGCAAACTTAGCGTAGTTGCTGGTGTAGAGTTGAATGCTGTTGCCGGAGTACTCCTTGAAATAGAGGCTTTTGCTGCCGGCACCGCTCCCAGGATTGGCATAGGTGGTCTTGCCGTCGGCATTGCGGAAGCTCACATTCTTCAGGATGCCCAGCTTGCCGCCGTCGGTGTCGAGATTCCATTGTGTCGGGGCACCGCCGTCGGCGAAGAGCTCGGGCTCAATCACCTTCTGTCCTCCTGTAAGGCGGAAGTGGTTATGCCAGAGGTTACGGCTCATACGGCTGACATAGGTGAGGTTCTTACTGTTGGTGTAGGGAACACCAATCTCAGCCTGCATACCATAGTTGCCCACATAGAGGTCCTTAAGGTCGACAAGCACCTCAGCTCCAACGGGCAGATAGCCATAGAGTCCTCCCTCGCTGATGGCGATGATAATGGCACCGGTGGCATCCTGCAAAGCTATTTCGTTGTAGATGTTGCCGCCGAGGTCGTTGCCTGTTACGTAGCCTTTTATCTGGATGTTGTCGGTGACCTGCTTGTAGCTGACTCCATCACGGTAGTCGGTGCTGATGGGAGCTTTGTACATCTGCTTCAGTTCGGCAATGGTCACGAGGTGGGTCTCCTGGATGTATTTGTTGCCCACCTCTTGCTTGGTCTCTTCGTCGTTGGGCGCATCCCAGTCCTTGTCCATGCAGGAAGTGAAGAGGGTGCAGGCCATCAGAGCGATGAGTGATGTGTGGAATATTTTTGTTGTCATAGTGCCTTAGAATTTGTAAGCTAAATTGAGCATGCCGTTTGTACCGTAAGCGTAGAATTTCTTCGGGTTGTGCGAGAACTTATACGTGCGTTCAGAGCCTGAAGCACTGGTGTCGCTCCGGCTTTGCTCATATCCGCCAGTGACGATGGTGCGGTTGTTGAGGATGTTGGTGACCATGAGATTGATCGACAGCGAGCCGTGCTTGAGATAGATGTTGCGGCCGATGCTGCCGTCCACCATGAAGCCACCGTGGCCTTTGGTCTGAGGCATGGTGCTGATGGTGGAGTAATCTTCAGAGACGCCGCTCATCTTTTTGGCCACGCTCTCGTAGCGGTAGTAGGGCGAGTAGGAGAGGTAGATGCGGTCGTAGTAGTTGCCGTTGAGGTCAATGTACCAACCGCCCTGATGATAGCTTGCGCCGACACTGGCTGCTGTGAGAGGAGTGCCCGACTCACGCATTCCCTTGATGAGGGCCCGGTCGGTGTGATAGGTACCTTCGGTGGAGTTGAGGTAGACAACCTTGGCATTGTTGGCGTTCTTGGCCTCGGAGATAGTTCCGATGAGTTTCAGGTCGAAGGCCGACGTAATCTTGAAGTCGAGACCAGCCTCGACACCATAGTTCTTCTTGTTGAGTCCGGTGATGGAGTTGTAGGAGAAGGAGTTGATGTCGTCGAAGTAGAAGCAAGTCCATTCCGTGGCATGTGTGATGTAGTTGTAGAAAGCATTGATGTTGGTATGCAGCCACGGTGTGAGGAACTGGTAGCCGATTTCGCTTGAGAAGATGCGCTCGTTGCGCAGGTTGAGAGCGAAGTCGTTGTTCATCTCTGGAGCAATAAAGGAGTTCTCTGCCTGCGGTGCACGCTGCTCGTAGCCGGCGCCGAGTGAGAGTGTGCTGCCGTTACCGAGCTTGACGCTGATGCCGGCCTTGAAGCCTCCGTCGGTGAACTTCGAGGTCTTGCTCTTGCCGTAGCTGTTGTCGGCAAAGAGTCCGTTGCGCATGTGGCCGTCACGCTTTGTTGTCTGAAAACCGAGGCGTGCGCCTAACATGTAGTTGATGATGCCGAAGTTCTCGCTATAAGTGGTCCAAAGCTGGGCGCGGTTCACAAGAATGTTGTAGTCATAGCCGAACTTGTCGCCTTCCTTGACCACTGCATTGGGGTTGTTGAGGTCGTACTGCAGCTGGTCGGAATTCTGTGCGTAGTTGCTCGAAGCGTAGGTGTTGATGTTGTGGAACGAGGTGGAGCCCAGCAGGTCGTCCATCGTCTGGTAGTGCTTGCCATTGTTGGTTCCAAGCGAGAAACCTAAGTTTAGCGAGCTCGACTCGGTCGGGTGAGTGTTGAGCGTGGAGCTAAGCGTGAGGTTGAACGTGTTGTTGTGCTTGGCCTGAACGTAGTACATGGCATCGGCACCCTGCTCGTTGGCATTGTGGTTGGCCAGGTAGAGTCTGTCCCAGTCAATCTGCCTTGCCGACTCCGAACCCATGAGGTAGTTGCGTGCGGTGACAAACTGCATGTAGTTGGCGAGAGTGTTCTGAGCGTTCGAGCGATTCCACATGTCGTAGAGGTTGCTTGGCAACCGCTTGTAGTAGTCGGGCAATGGGTTCTCGCTGTTGCTGTAGTTGAGTTTGGTGCCCTTGTACATGCTGTACTTGCCGAAAACCGACGTGGTGAGCTTCGTCTTGTCGCTCATCTGCCAGTCCCAGGTGAAGACTCCGGCGGGGGCAAAGTCATTGACCACGCGTGAATTGCGCACTTTCCCGTTCTGGTAGCCCCAGTAAGGGTTGTAGGTGTAGCTGTTGGCGAGCCAGTACATTTCGTCGGTGGAGGCACCTTGCGAGGCACGTTCCGTAGGATTGCCCCAGGTGGAGAAGGCCAAAGAGTGATTGCCCATCAGTTTTTGGACACCGAAGAAATAGCTCAGGGCGTTGTAGAACGTTCCTTTTACGTAGCCCCTGTCAGCCCAGCGGTAGGTGAGGTTGGCACTCCAGGACCATCCGCTCGGAGTCTGACCGCTGTTGTAGGTGAGCATACCGCGGGCCGTATAGTTGCGATTGGCCCCGCTCAGCGTGATACGTCCGCCCGTAGGCATGTCGGCGGGACGGAAGTCATAGTTCGACGAGCCGCCCAAGCCGCTGAAGCCAAAGGTGTTGCTCTCAAAGGGCATGGAGGAGTCGAGGTTACGGGTCTGCTGGTTAAGACCACCGACGAGGGAGAAGCGGAACTGTCCTGTCTCCATATCGTTGACCGGTGTGCCATTGATGTAGACTTCGTTGTATTTCTGGCTCAGAGCTCTATATCTGAACCTCACTGGTGAAAAGAGAAAACCCACTTCCGACGTGTAGACGTTGGAGTTGGAGCTGATGACGGACACATTCTGCGATACATTTTCGTCCTCTCCCAACTGGGCTTCCGTAAAGGTGAAGGCCGACTCGCCAATGTTGACCCGCTGATGTTCAAGGGAGTCAGTCTGGGCATAGAGTCCGGTCGCACCAAACATGGCCAGCACTGCTAAAAACAGCTTTTCCTGCATATGATAGTGATTTGTTCTTGTTATCAGTGTGCAAAGTAACAAAAATAATCTCAAAAAAAAGAGCCTTGTGCCATTATATTTTAGCGTCGATTACTGTTTTTTATTAGAATAAATTGCGAAATTTGCAGGCGGAAAACCTTGCGTCTCCACGCTCCAGCTGAGGCCGGCCCTCAACACCGAGCAGGACGATGGGGGCAAAACCCTTATGAAAAGGGCTCTACAAGTCAGAACAAACTCACTTATACAAGACGAATGAAAAAGCTCTTCATTGCCATTGCAGCCTTGCTGCTCACTTCTTTGACTGCCTCCGCGCAGAAGAAGTACTCCTGCTACGCTGTAGGATTCTACAACCAGGAGAATCTTTTTGACTACACCCACGACGAGGGAAAGAACGACTATGAGTTCACTCCTCAGGGGTCTTACAAGTGGAATGAGCTGAAGTACTCCCACAAACTTCACAACCTGGCAAAGGTGCTCTCAGAGATGGGCACCGATGTGCTGCCCGGTGTGGGCTGCGCCGTCATCGGACTGTCGGAGGTGGAGAACGACCACGTGCTCGACGATCTTACTGCACAGCCGGCTCTTGCCCAGCGCGGCTACAAGTACATTCACTTGGAAGGTCCCGATGCCCGTGGAATCGACTGTGCACTGCTCTACAATCCCAAGCTCTTCAGCGTGAGGGATACCATGCTCGTGCCCTACGTCTATGAGCGTGAGGAGGACAAGGCGCGCCGCGCCACCCGTGGTTTCCTTACCGTCAACGGGCTGCTTGCAGGTGAGTCAGTGACGGTTATCGTCTGCCACTGGCCCAGCCGGGGTGCCGGCTCCTACTACCGGGAGCTCGCGGCCAAGCAGGTGAAGGCGGTCAAGGACTCTTTAGTCAAGGCTGACCCAAAGATGAAAGTGATTATCATGGGCGATATGAACGATGACCCTGTGAACAAGAGTATGCACGAGGTTCTGGGGGCAAAGGCTGAGGTCAGTGAAGTAGGACCGGGCGATATGTACAATCCTTGGTATAACATCTTGGTAAAGCAGATGACGGGCACCCTTCGCTACAATGGGGCATGGAATCTCTTCGACCAGATTGTGATGACCCCTAACCTTATTAATAAGGATGGCAGCAAGGACTATACGACCCTAAAGTATTGGAAAAATCAGATATTCCGGCGTGACTACCTCTTTCAGACCTCAGGCAAGTACAAAGGCAATCCCAAGCGTACCACGGCCGGTGGTGTCTGGCTTGACGGCTATAGCGACCACCTGCCTGTAGTGGCCTACTTTCTGAAAGAACAGCACTGACAAGAAAACGACATAAACTCTTGGAAACAGAAACTCATCCTTTTGAGCCGTGGCTGCCAGCCCATGCGCGTCTGCTCATGCTCGGCACCTTCCCGCCAGCGCCTAAACGCTGGTGCATGCCATGGTACTATCCTAATTTTCAGAACGACATGTGGCGCATCTTTGGCTACATCTTCTTTGGCGACAAGAACCACTTTGTGGAACCGGGGCAGAAGACTTGGCGTCTGGACGAACTGAAGGAGTTCTTAGCTGAAAAGGGAATAGCCATTTTCGACACTGCCCTTCGCATCCGCCGGACCAAGGGTACGGCTTCGGACAAGGATTTGGAGATTGTGGAGCAAGCCGACCTCGACGGTATGCTCCGCAAGCTCCCCGAATGCCAGGGCGTACTTACTGCGGGACAGTTGGCCACACAAGTCTTCACGAGTCATTATGGCGTGAAGTTACCGAAGATGGGAAACTATACTGAGTTCAACTTCGAGGGACGCCCCATGCGCCTCTACCGCATGCCGAGCAGCTCGAGGGCCTACCCCATGAAGGTGGAGGACAAGGCGGCCTACTACAAGAAGATGTTCGATGATTTACTATAATATATATAAGGTATGGAAGCAAGTGAAAAAAAGGTAACTATTATAGGGATAGCTGGAGGAACTGGTTCCGGCAAGACCACTGTGGTGAAGAAGATTGTAGAGGCCTTGCCACCCCATTTCGTGGCTGTCGTGCCCTTGGACTCCTACTACAACGATACCACAGGCCTCACCGACGAGGAGCGCCGGCAGATAAACTTCGACCACCCCGATGCCTTCGACTGGAAACTGTTAATCCGTCAGGTTAACGAGCTTCGTCAGGGCAAGGCCATCGAACAGCCTACTTACAGCTACTTGCAGAGCAACCGTCTGCCTGAGACCATTCATGTAGAGCCCAAGCCTGTCATCATTATCGAGGGCATAATGACGCTCATCAACAAGAAACTGCGCGACATGATGGATTTGAAGGTCTTTGTCGACTGTGATTCCGATGAGCGCCTTATCCGCAACATCCAGCGTGATACTATCGACCGTGGACGCACGGTTTCTATGGTGGTCGACCGCTATCTGAAGGTGCTCAAGCCCATGCACGAGCAGTTCATTGAGCCCACGAAACGATATGCCGACATCATCATTCCACAGGGTGGAGAGAATGTCAAGGGCATCAAAATTCTCTGCGACTATATCGAGGGCCTTATCAGGAAAGAAAGGTAATCTTCTGTGAGGGCAGGGCTTGGGCTGGAGAAGATTTAGGACTCTGCGCCCTTGTCGTTGGCGGAGCTGCTGTCAGAGGCAGCATCAGCCTCCTTTGTATTCTTTTCCTGCATCTTTGCAACCTGTCTTCGGCACTGCTGTATCTTCAGCGTGTTGATGATGTCCACAACACCGTAGACAATCATGCACCAGCCAATTATAAATAGAGGAAGAGTAGCCAATGCCGTGGGCTTAATTATTGCAATGAGTCCTACGAGCAGGATGAGCACGGGAGGAATCCACCAGAAAAAACCGATGCGCGCGTACTTCGTTGCCGAGGAGAGCGTGTAGAGTTGGCTTAAGGCTCCAAGAATGAGAATGGCCGCGAGCACGTACATCAATCCGTTGACAAACGTGTTGGGCATCAGAGCCAGCACGCCTCCTAAGATGAGGCTGCCTATGCCCACTATGGGGAAGGCGGGCTTGGGGTGCGTGAGAGGAGTGCCCTGAGCATCGAGTACCTCAACATCGCTGCTTGTTCGGCGTGCTGCTAAGTAGGCCGCACAGCTGATTACACCCGAAACAAAGAATATGATGCCAATGAGAATGGTCATCCACGTGACGGTCTGCTCGCGGTATTTCACGAGAAGGGCACCGATGACAACGGCGGAAATGGCCCTGAACAAGGCACTTTGAAAAACTTTCTTCATAGATGTGTTGTTTGTTGCTTCGAAGTATTTTCTTTTTAGGACTCTCCGCAGGAAAACGTTTTCGGTAAGCCAAATGAGCAGCGCCAAGCTTGCTTGAGCTCTGCCATGG
>OMVH01000279.1 GCA_900314365.1 uncultured Prevotella sp.
AACCTAATAACTAAAAACCTAAATCAATTACTACTAACCTAAACAATCTATTAACTTTTGACACTGCAAAGGTACGGCCTTTAGCTCTTTCTGCCAAGGCCGTCTTCTTTTTTCTGCAACTATTTGCCCTTTTCTTGATATAAATCAGTAAGCTGTGTGCGTGAACAGTGCATTCTTTCTAACTTATTCAGTCTTTTGATGCTTTTATTGCTTCAAGGCATCCCATGTGGGAGGATCGGTATGAAGAAGATTCTTCACGAAGAAGTCGAAGCGTTTGTGCTCGCCAAAATATTCACCCATAGTGTGATGAATTCCTGGGAGGACAACAAGCTCAAAGTTCTTTCCCGCCTTAATGAGTGCATTGACAACCTGATAAGTGCTCGACGGGTCAACGTTGTCGTCGAGTTCTCCGACTACGAGCATCAGCGGTCGGCGCAGTTTGTGGGCATTGAAGACGTTGCTGCATTCCACATAGCTCGAGTCTACAGGCCATCCCATCCACTGCTCGTTCCACCATATTTTATCCATGCGGTTGTCGTGGCATCCGCAGCTGCTGTAGGCCGCTTTGTAGAAGTCGCCATGAAGCAGTACGGCTGTGGTGCTTTCCTGTCCTCCTGCAGAGGCTCCGAAAATACCGACGCGCGTTGAGTCCATGTAGGGATATTTTGCAGCTGCTGCCTTTATCCAAAGTTCCCTGTCGGGGAAGCCGGCGTCTTTGAGATTCTTGTAGCACACTTCCTCGAATTTCTTACCTCGCCACGAGGTTCCCATGGCATCAAGCTGAACCACAATGAAGCCCAGTTCGGCCAGTGAGGTGGTGTTCCAGTTATAAGAAATGAAGTCTTTCGGAGTGTAGGCACTGCCAGGCCCGGCATAGATATATTCAATGACGGGATACTTCTTGTCAGGGTCGAAGTTGGTGGGTCGTTGGATGATGCCCCACATGTCGGTCTTACCGTCGCGTCCCTTAGCCTTGAACACTTCCGGTGCCTGCCATCCTTCGCGCTTCAGACGTGAGATGTCGGCGGTCTCGAGGGTACTGATGCAGTGTCCGTCGACGGCATCGCGCAGTTCGGTTACTGGGGCTGTGCCTACAGTGGAGTAGGTGTCAGCTAAATAGCGGTGGTCATAGCTGTAGATGGCGTTGTGGTTGGCAGGAGCGGGAGTGAGGCACTGCATGTTTTTCCCGTCAAGGCCGATGGAGTAGTAGTGCACGAAGTAAGGGTCTTCATCCTTGTTGACCCCGCTGGCAGAGAAGTAGATTTTGCCTTGCTGTTCGTCCACCCATTGTATTTCTCTTACACACCATTCTCCCTTGGTCACTTGTCGGACAACGTTGCCTTTGCCGACATCGTAGAGATAGATGTGGTTCCAGTTGTCGCGCTCACTGGTCCAAAGCAGTTGCTGTCCGTTGTGGATGAACTGTCGCCAGAGACGCGAGTAGTTGACGAAGGTGTTGGCTCGCTCCTCCACGATGGTGCGCAGTCGGCCCGTGGCCGCATTCATGGCCAGTAACTGATAGAGCTGGTGGCCACGCCGGTTGTATTCCATGGTTACCTCGCGGCTGTCGGGAGTCCACTGGAACCATCCTAAGTCGTATTGATTCTCAAGAGCATGCGGATCGGCAGCTACCTTCTTTCCGGTGGCCACTTCGATGATAACAGGTTCGCGTTGAGGCAGTTCGTCACCCGGTTTGGCATATTCCTGCTTGTGCAGTACCGGTTGGAGCTGGTCGGAGGGCGAGGACTCCACGTAGTAGACGTAGCGCTTCTCTACGGGGCGCCGCTTGCAGACAAAAAGGTATTTGCTGTCGGGGCTCCACAGTATGCGGTTGCTGTAGTAGTTGCCTTGTGTGCCGTCTTGTGTGAGTGTTCGTTTGGGTGCCCAAGGTTTTCCTGCCTCCTGCACAATGACGTTGCCTCCTTCAATATAGGCAGCCTGCTTGCCGTCGGGGGAGATGCAGGGATAGACAGTCTTCTCTTCGTCCACTTCCATCCAGTGGGGTTGGTGGTGACGTCCATAGACGGGCGGTCGTTGTGGGGCAGGTGGTATGTCGAGAGCCTTGTTCATGGCGTGAAGAGTGGAATAGGTTTCCGAAGAATTTCTTTCGGCATCGTACACTCTGTAGCGTTGGCCCTGGGGAGTGGAAATGCGGTAGTGCAGAAGGTGGGTGCTGTCTTTCCATGCCACTTCGTGAGCCCAGTGCATCACGGAGTCACTGCTGAAGAGGGTGCGTACGGCGTAGGCACGCCGGTAGTCTTTAAGTGTTCCCTGGGCGCTTGCTGACTGCATGACAGTCCCCAAGACGAGAGTAAGGAGTATTTGCTTCATTCTTGTAGTGTTGGATTTAGAGTACAAAGGTAATAAAAATCCTGGGGCTTGAATACTTCGTGTGACTGTTTTTGAAGTTGTATGTCGGATGGTGATTGACGCTAATCGTGTGCTTCTTAATTTCAGATGAGGTGAAAATTAACTCGTTACTTGCATCGTATTGTTTCTTTTTCGCTAACTTTGTACTCGCAAACTTATTATTTATTGTTTATGGGAAAATTTACTTTAATGTTGAGCATGAGTCTGTGCTTAGGATTTGCAGAAAGCATTCAGGCACAAACGTCATTGCCTTATTCACAAGCTTTCGACAGCGAGGAAGGTTTTAAGACCTTTACGGCTATTGACGGCAACAATGATGGCACGACGTGGGGATACGACGACAGGAACTACCAAGCTGCATGCAACCGCAACTCCTCGGCCGGTGCTGACGACTGGCTGGTCTCGCCTCTCTTCCACCTGACCAAGGGCACGCAGTAAGAGCTGAAGTTCTCTGCCAAGACGGTGCAGGACGGTACTACAGAGCACTTCTTAGTGAAATTGGGTACTTCGAAAACGGATACGACAGCCTTCACACAGACCGTGCTTGCCAATGGAACGGCAGATAATACCTATTCGACTAAGGGCTACACAGCAACTTTTACCGTGACGGCTGATGGTGACTACTACATTGGATTCCATTACCTAACGGCTAAGCAGACCTATTCGAGTGGTCTTGGTATCGACGACATCACGCTGACGGGTACTGAAGTGAAGACCAAGAGCGCGCCTCAGACTGTGAGCGGCATCACGTTCAAATATGACTACGGCAGTGGTCTGACCACTCTGAAATGGAAGGCTCCCACGAAGTTGGAGGATGGCACGAACATCACCTCTCCGCTCTCTTATGCTGTGCGCCGTGTGGGCACAACGAGCAACCTCGTGGAGAATTATCCCGGGACAACCTTCCGTGAGCAAGTGGCTCTGAGGGATATGCCGTCAAGCAGCGTGAAGTTCGGACAGGCTTTGTTGCGTTATGCCATTACTGCTACGAGCGACGGCATGACGAGTGTCTCGGCAATGTCGCCTTTTAAGGTGATAGGTACTCCTGAGGCTTTGCCTTACAGCGAGTCGTTTGCCTCTGGTAAGCTGCATCACTTCTGGGGTGAAAGCCATACGGGCCGGGGCCGTTGGGGAGAGATGACCGTGAGTGACTCCTTCGATCAGAATGCCGACGGAGGACTCTTCAACTTCACTGCTGCAGGCTACGATGAGAGCAGTCTGGGCTTCTCAGGGCTTATTAGCGTTAAGGGAACCACGAACCCTGTGCTGTCGTTCTGGTATAAGTATATGACGGCCGGTGCAGAGGAGAATAAAGATACTCTTGAGGTGCAGGTGGCTTCCAACGGAGGCGACTTCATCACAGTCAAGGAACTGGAGGTGAACAGTGTGGACAGCATGAGGACATGGCTGCCCGTGGAGCTGTCGTTGGCTAACTATTCGAACAGCGACTTCATACAAGTGGCCTTCTTCGTTAAATCGCACACGGGGAACACTTGTATATATGTGGACAACCTGAACTTGTTCAACCAGGTGAGTAAAGACCTTGGTATTTCGGAGGTGAGTCTGCCAGCCAGACTGAGGACCGACGAGGAGCGTAAGGCTACTGTTAAAGTACAGAACTGGGGTACCAGTGCTGTTGACGGCAAAGATTACCAAGTGGTGGTGATGGCTGACGGTAAGGAGCTTGGCAGTGTCGCGGGCACCGATTTGGAGAGTGGTTCCTCAGCTGTGTTAAAGGTACCCGTGACGGCGGTAGTGAACCTTGACAAAGACAGTGCCGACTGCTATGCGGAACTGCGCTATGCTGCCGACGAGAACCTTACAAACAATAAGTCTGATTCCGTACGCCTCGTAGTAGTCCAGTCCTCTTATCCCACTCCTAACGCTCTGTCTGCTAAGACAAGTGGCAGCAATGTTGTCCTCAGTTGGCAACAGCCCGATGCTCCCAGACAGACTAGCACGAAAGTGACTGACAGCTTTGAAACGGCTCCTGACTTCACTATCTGCAACTGGGGAGACTGGACACTCTTTGATGGTTCCAAACTTGGCGTCTATGGTATTACTTCTACTGATTTCCCCAACAACGGTCAGCCACAGGCTTTCACAGTGTTTAATCAGTCGGCAGTAGGGGCCAGCGACTCGTGGAAAGCATATTCCGGCAATAAGGAACTCGTGTCGTTCAGCGTGATGGGCGGCAAGTCGGACCACTGGCTTATATCGCCTACGCTTTCGGGTGAAGAGCAGGAGGTGAGCTTCTATGCGCGTGCTTACTCTAAGCAGTATGAAGAGGACTTCGACTTCAACTACTCGACTACCTCTGTGGATACGGCAGACTTTAAGTTGCTGAATGCGGTACAGTTGAAGGCCGACAACTCTTGGAAGCAATATACCTATAAGGTTCCGGCCGGAACACGCTACTTCGCTGTTCATGTGACCTCGGAGGATGCCTTTGCTATGCTCTTCGACGACTTTACTTTCGTACCAGATACTGCAGGTCGGCAGGACATAGTGCTCCGCGGATACTATGTCTATCGCGACGGTGTGAGAATAACGGCAGAGCCTGTTACTACGACAGCTTTCTCGGAGCAGGCTACAGCCGGGACGCATACTTACAACGTGACAGCTGTCTACGATAAGGGTGAGTCAGCTTTCTCAGCTCCGGCGTCGGCTGATGTTACCACAGGCGTAACAAAGATCACTACTACTGAGGCTGCCGATTGGCACGTCTATGATCTGCAAGGACGTAGGGTAGAGCATCCTACGGCTCCCGGAATCTATATCAAGAACGGAAAGAAATATGTCGTGAAGTAATTACGGCTTTATCAATCAAAAAAGGGCTTGCGCATTTCAACGCAAGCCCTTTTTTGATGAGTGTCAGTCCGGTGTTTTTTCGTCTTCTCTTGTCCGCCCATCTCATGCTGTGACGGTATTCCTAATGGAGTAATCTATCTTTCTTATGCTATACAAAAAACGGGGGCTGTACCTTTGAAAGTACAGCCCCCGCAATTATAAAGACTGATA
>OMVH01000278.1 GCA_900314365.1 uncultured Prevotella sp.
ATTAACGCATTACCTTGTATACGAAGAGGAGTCCTCTGTTCAGGGTCTCCTCTTTTTAACTTCTAAGCTCATTGGCCCCAACCTCCGCGGATGCCCTTTATAGGAAAGGCTAACCGAACCAGAAGACCGAGGACAGAAAAGTGAACAAAGGAAGAGAAAAAGTGATGCGAAAATTTGGTGGTAAGCGGGAAAAGCCGTACCTTTGCAAACGCAATCCGGCAGAGAGGCAGGGCAACGCCGCGAGCCTCATAGTTGGAGACCATGGTACCAGGGCCGGTCGGTTAGGTAACGGTCTGCAAAACCGTTGAGAGCGGTTCGACTCCGCTTGGTACCTCTTATCGGAAAGCCGAGAACAGACATTCTGTTCTCGGCTTTCTTGTTTCATTCCTACTCATTCTTTTTAGCCATCATACAAAGAACCGCCACCTCGCTTCTTTCAATGTTGCTACGGCAAAACTAATAGATATAGCAGAGTTGCACTATAGTTCAAAGAGAGAACCAAAGATCCGGTACAAGATAGAACAAAAAAGCTATAGGAGCTATCAGAGTTTTCGGAGTATTCTGAAATCTCTGAATACTCTGAAAACTCTGAATACTCCGAATACTCTAAATACTCCGAAAATCCCTAATACTCATCCCAGCTCTTGAAGTCGAGGCTGTCGAGCTTCACTGTACAGAAGGCGTTGATGAAAGCGCTCGCCAGGCGGCTGTTGGTGATAAGCGGGATATTTAGGTCGATGGCCGAACGCCGTATCTTGTAGCCATTGGTGAGCTCTCGCGGCGTAAGGTCCTTGGGGATATTCACCACCATGTCAATCTTATGCTCATGCATCAGTGTCAATGCCTGTGGCTCCTTGCCCTCGTCTGAAGGCCAGAACACGCGTTGGTTCTCTACCCCATTGGCCGTAAGATAGTCCGACGTACCTCCGGTGGCATAGATTTCATAGCCGTGGTCACGGAGCATCTTAGCAGCATCTAGCATCTCAGCCTTCTGCTTGGCGCCACCGGTTGAGAGCAGGACGGTGTGCTTAGGAATGCGCTGACCCACAGCCAGCATAGCCTTTATGAGCGCCTGGTTGGTGGTGTCGCCCAGGCATCCCACCTCGCCTGTGGAACTCATGTCTACACCGAGCACAGGGTCAGCCTTCTGCAAACGGTTGAAACTGAACTGAGAGGCTTTGATGCCAACATAGTCGAGGTCGAAAAGATTCTTATTGGGTTTCTCCACGGGCACACCAAGCATCACCTTGGTTGCTAGATCGATGAGATTAATCTTCAGCACCTTGCTCACAAAGGGGAAGCTGCGGGAGGAGCGAAGGTTGCACTCTATGACGAGAATGTCGTTATCGCGGGCCATAAACTGAATGTTGAAGGGTCCGTTGATGTGGAGTGCCTCGGCAATTTTGCGACTGATGCGCTTGATACGCCTCACCGTCTCGACGTAGAGCTTCTGAGGCGGGAAGAGCAGTGTGGCATCGCCCGAATGAACACCGGCAAACTCTATATGCTCACTGATGGCATAAGCCAGCACCTCTCCCTGCCGTGCCACTGCGTCGAAGTCGATTTCCTTGGCATGCTCAATGAACTTGCTCACCACCACGGGATGATCCTCGCTAACATTAGCTGCAAGCCTGAGGAAGCGCTCAAGCTCCTCCCTGTTGGAACACACGTTCATGGCTGCGCCCGAGAGCACATAACTGGGCCGCACCAGCACTGGGAATCCCACACGGGCAACGAACCGGTCGATGTCATCCATACTTGTCAGAGCGCTCCATTCGGGCTGATTGATGCCCAACCTGTTGAGCATTTCCGAAAACTTGGCCCTGTCCTCAGCATGGTCGATGTCCTTGGCCGAAGTACCGAGGATAGGCACATTCTCAGCATCAAGGAACATGGCGAGGTTGTTAGGAATCTGTCCGCCAGTGGAGATAATGACTCCGTGGGGATTCTCGAGCTCGATGATGTCCATGACACGCTCGAAGGTGAGCTCATCGAAGTAGAGACGGTCGCACATGTCATAATCGGTGGAGACAGTCTCGGGATTATAGTTAATCATCACGGAGTGATATCCCTGGCGACGGATGGTATTAAGGGCCTGCACACCGCACCAGTCGAACTCCACGGAGCTGCCTATACGATAGGCACCTGACCCGAGTACTATGATGGAGCGTTTATCGTCGTTGAAGCTGATGTCGCTCTTCACGCCAGCATAAGTCACGTAGAGATAATTCGTCTGAGCGGGATATTCGGCGGCGAGTGTGTCGATTTGTTTCACTACCGGCAGAATTCCGTAGCTCTTACGCAGTCGTCTGACCACGAGCAGAGCCTTGTGCATATTGCCCAACTCCTTCTCCAATCCCACGGCCCGGGCTATCTGGAAGTCGGTGAAACCATAGATTTTGGCCTCGCGGATTAACTCGGGGCTCAGAGTATTGATGTTATTCTGCTTCAATCGCTCGTCGATGTCGATGATATGCTTGAGCTTGTAGAGGAACCAACGATCAATTTTCGTCAAGTCGTGAATCTGGTCGATGGTGTAGCCGCGGTGCATAGCCTTCGAGATTACGAATACGCGCTTGTCGGTAGGCTCGCGTAGCGCCTCGTCGATGTCGGGAATCTGCAGTTCCTTGTTCTCCACGAAGCCATGCATCCCCTGTCCTATCATGCGCAGTCCTTTCTGAATGGCTTCCTCGAAGGTGCGGCCAATGGCCATCACCTCGCCGACACTTTTCATGCTCGAGCCCAACTCGCGGTCAACTCCGCGGAACTTACTCAAATCCCAACGCGGAATCTTACACACCACATAGTCGAGAGCCGGTTCGAAGAAAGCGCTCGTCGTCTTGGTGACCGAGTTTTTCAGTTCGAAGAGTCCGTAGCCTAATCCCAGTTTGGCAGCGACGAAAGCGAGGGGATAGCCCGTAGCCTTACTGGCAAGAGCCGACGAACGGCTCAACCGGGCATTGACCTCGATGACACGGTAGTCCTCGCTCTTGGGATCGAAGGCGTACTGCACATTGCACTCTCCCACAATGCCGATGTGGCGGATAATCTTTATCGACAACGCGCGAAGCTTATGATACTCGCTGTTGGAGAGTGTCTGCGAGGGGGCGATGACGATGGATTCTCCGGTATGGATGCCGAGAGGGTCGAAGTTCTCCATGTTGCACACGGTGATGCAGTTGTCGTAACGGTCGCGCACCACCTCGTACTCGATCTCCTTCCATCCCTTGAGGCTCTTCTCCACCAACACCTGAGGTGAGAACGAGAAGGCTTTCTCGGCCAAACGGTTAAGCTCCTCCTCATTGTCAGCGAATCCACTGCCCAGTCCACCGAGAGCATAGGCTGCACGGATGATGACAGGATAGCCGAGTTCGGCGGCAGCCTTGCGGGCCTGCTCTATGTTCTCGCAAGCTTCGCTGGAGATGGTCTTAACGCTAATTTGCTTGAGTTGCTCGACAAAGAGCTCGCGATCCTCTGTGTTCATAATGGCCTCAACAGGAGTGCCGAGCACCTTCACGCCATATTTCTCAAGAATTCCTTCCTCGAAAAGTTTCACTCCGCAGTTGAGCGCTGTCTGCCCTCCGAAGGAAAGCAGGATGCCGTCGGGGCGTTCCTTCTTTATCACCTGCTCCACGAAATAGGGCTGTACGGGCAGGAAATAAATCTTGTCGGCCACGCCCTCGGAAGTCTGCACCGTGGCGATATTGGGATTGATGAGCACGGTCTGTATATTTTCCTCGCGCAATGCCTTCAAAGCCTGCGACCCGGAATAATCGAACTCTCCTGCCTCTCCAATCTTCAGGGCACCGGATCCGAGGAGCAGTACCTTCTTTATGCTATTGTCTTTCATCTGTGATTAATCTTTAAGTGAATCAACAAACTTGTCGAACATAAACTCAGTGTCCACCGGTCCACTGCAAGCCTCAGGATGGAACTGGGATGAGAACCAGGGATTTGTCTTATGGCGGATGCCCTCATTCGACCCGTCATTCATATTGACGAAAAGCTCCTCCCAGTCGCTGCCCAATGTGCGGGCATCCACAGCGTATCCGTGGTTCTGGGAAGTGATGTAGCACTTGTCGGTGCCGACGAGTCTCACAGGCTGGTTGTGCGAGCGGTGGCCATACTTGAGCTTGTAGATGGAGGCTCCGGCGGCCTTGCCGAGCAACTGGTTGCCCATGCAGATGCCACAGATGGGCTTACGACTCTCGGAGAGTTGCCGGCGAATCACCTTCACTGCCTCCTCGCAAGTGTCGGGGTCGCCGGGACCGTTGGCAAGGAAGAGTCCGTCGAAGCTCATGCCTGTGTAATCATAGTTCCAAGGCACGCGGATAACTTCCACGCCGCGACGGATGAGACAGCGGATGATATTTGCCTTCACACCGCAGTCAACAAGCACCACTTTTTTTCCGGCTCCCTCATTATAGCGGATGACCTGCTTGCAACTTACCTTATCGACAAAGTTCACACCCTCATAGTCGGCCTGCGGCACGTTGTCGGGCTCATCATCAAAGAGAATCTTTCCCATCATCACACCGTGGGAGCGCAGTGTCTTCGTGAGTTCCCGCGTGTCGATGCCTGTTATTCCGGGCACCTTCTCCCGCTTGAGCCACGAGGCCAGACTTTCTGTGGCATTCCAGTGGCTGTACTCCTCGCTGTAGTCGGCAACGATAATGGCCGAGGCATATATCTTGTCGCTCTCCATGAAATCAGGCAGTCCGTCAGTACCGAATGTGAATGGGGGCACTCCGTAGTTGCCCACTAAGGGGAAAGTGAGCGTCATGAGCTGCCCTGCATAACTGGGATCAGTAAGACTCTCAGGATACCCCATCATGGCCGTATTGAACACCACTTCACCCGCTACGGGCTTTTCATATCCAAAAGACTTCCCGTGGAATTTGGTTCCATCCGACAGGACTAAAGTTACGTTTCGCATTGACATTATACTCAAATAAAAAACAGGTTATCTCTTCCGTGATCTTCAGAATTTCTCCTCGTTCTGATATACCTTTTCAATGTAGTTGATGAAGGCCTTGTTGCACATTCTCGTGCCCCCTGGGGTGGGATAATGCCCCGTGAAGTACCAGTCGCCGTGATGACGGGGGATAGCGGTGCGCAGTCCGTCGAGCGACTGGAATACAATCTCCACTGGCGTCTCCATACCTTCGGGACGCAGCATCTCCACTATCTTGCGGTTTATCTCGTCGACCGTAAAGGGCTCGTAGATGCTTCTCACACAGTTTTCCACCTCGGCATCCGTCTTTTCCAGCTCTTGCTTGCAGCGTCGGTAGGTCTCCTCGATAAGTGAGTACATGCCGCGTTCCTTGATGAGTTCCACCGTGGCCCGGAAGACACAAAACTCCTCAAGCCTTGCCATATCGATGCCGTAGTAGTCGGGATAGCGTATCTGAGGCGCGCTGCTCACGACAACAATCTTCCTGGGGTGTAGACGGTCGAGGATTCGCAGGATACTTTCCTTCAGCGTAGTACCGCGCACTATGCTGTCGTCGATAATCACGAGATTGTCCTCATAGGGATGGAGGCTCTCGTAGGTGACATCGTATACGTGCGAGGCAAGGTCATTGCGGGAGTTGCCTTCGGTAATGAATGTTCTGAGCTTGATGTCCTTCCATGCCACTTTCTCGCTCCTTATGTAGGTGTGGATGATTTGCTCAAGCTCCTCGTGCGTAGGTATATGTCCGAGCTGCTCTATCTGCTTTATCTTCAGTTCATTGATGTAGTGCTTGAATCCGTGGAGCATACCGTAGAAAGCCACCTCGGCCGTATTGGGGATGAAGGAGAACACGGTGTGCTCCAAGTCGTTGTCAACTGCCTTCAGGATAGGGCTCACGAGCTGCTCGCCGAGCTTCTTGCGCTCTTTGTAGATGTCGCGGTCGGACCCGCGGCTGAAGTATATCCTCTCGAAAGAGCAGGCACTGTCGCCGCGGGGCTGGATGATTTGCTGAATGCTGCATTCGCCGTTCTTCTTCACCAGGAGCGCGTCGCCGTAGCCGAGCTCCTGGATTTCGTCGCACTCCAAGTCGAACGTAGTCTGAAGTACGGGGCGTTCACTGGCCAGCACCACCATCTCGTCGTTCTTGTAGTAGAATGCAGGCCGTATGCCCCAGGGGTCACGCATGGCGAACATCTCGCCACTGCCCGTAAGTCCACACACGACATAGCCTCCGTCGAAGTCTTTCATGGTGGTCTTCAGCACATTGGCCATTTCCACGTGGTCCTCGATATAGCGCGTGATGTCGGTATTCTCGAGCCCGAGCCCCTGGGCCTCTACAAAGTTGCGCTCCACCTCGCGATCCAGTCTATGGCCCATGTATTCCAGCATGATGTAGCTGTCGCTGTAGATTCTCGGGCACTGTCCCTGAAGGGTGAGCTTGCTGAAAATCTCATCGATGTTGGTCATATTGAAGTTGCCGCAGAGACAGAGGTTCTTGGCCTTCCAGTTGTTGCGCCTCAAGAAGGGATGCACGTAGGAGAGTCCGCGCTTGCCCGTAGTGGAGTAGCGCAGATGGCCCATGTAGAGCTCGCCCGCATAGGGCAGATGCTCAGCTGCGTAGGTGGCGTCGGTGAGGTTTTCAGGTTTCACCTCACGCAAACTCTTGTGCACGGTTCCGAAAATCTCCGTGATGGCGTCTTTGCCTTCGGCCCTCTCGCGGAACATGTATTCGTTGCCGGGCTCCGTGCGCAGCTTCACGCAGGCCATACCCGCACCCTCTTGTCCGCGGTTGTGCTCCTTCTCCATCATGAGATAGAGTTTGTTGAGCCCGTACATCCACGTACCGTACTTGCGCTGATAGTATTCAAGCGGCTTCAACAGGCGGATGAGCGCCACGCCGCAGTCTTCATGAATTGCTTCTTCCATAAATAAAAAGAAAGATTGGAATATTAAGAGGTACAGACTCTGAGCCTTTCTCTTAAAGTTCCAATCTTCATTATTCTATTATGATATATTAAATTAGTCTCTTAGGATATTAATCAACAATGATGCAATAGAGGTAGCGATACTTACGAATGAGAACCATAACGTTGTCGTAGGACCTACGCCGGCACCCTGCGACCTTGTCTTGTTGGGCTGCACGTAGACGATGTCGTTCTGCTGCAGATAATAGTAGGGCGAGTTGATGATGTTGGCGTCGTTGAGATTAAGCCTCACGGCATGCTTCTCCCCGGTAGCGTCCTCACGGATGAGGAGCACGTTGTCACGCTTACCGTAGATGGTGAGGTCGCCGGCTTGCGCCAGAGCCTCGATGATGCTCATCTTCTCTGTGGTCACGGGAATCACCTTCGGGCTGTTCACCTCGCCGCTAACGGTCACGCGGTAGCTTGCCATACGCACGGTGACGATAGGATTTTCCGACTTAGCCAAATAGGAGCTCACCTTCTCCTTGATGAGGTCCTGGCACTGGTCCTTGGTCAGACCGGCCACGTGCAGACGGCCCACAACGGGGAAGTCGATGTTGCCGTTGTTGTCAACGAGATAGCTCTGCAGACTACCGCCTCCGGTACTGAGCTGTCCGTTGGTACCCACGGTGTTGCTCACAGCGAGGTTGAAGGGAGCGGCTGCGGCTGCGTCGCTCGTGTTGATGGTGATGGTGAGCATGTCCTTGGGCATGATGTGCGCATCGTAAAGACCGCGAGATGCTGCCAGACTGATTTCATCAATGTTTTGGAAATAAGCCACGTGCTTAGAGCTGGAGCAGGAACCCAATATGGTTATCGCTGCCAGCATGAGGGCGAGAAAAGACAGTTTCTTCATCTTTATAAATAGGTGTTATCTTATTGCGTGCAAATGTACTTCTAATTTTTCAAACCTACAAATATTTAGTCTTTTTATTCTGCTTTAAGCTCATATTCTTGACTCAATACATCATGCTCTCACCTTATTCTTGTGCCGCGCCCTCTTGGTCTTCGCCCGGGCAATGGCCAGAGAGGTAGGAAGCCACATTATTATAACTGATGTCGCAGATGAGACGCCCGAGGAGCTTCTCGTCGTGAGGAATAAGACCCTCTTCCACATCGTTGCCAATCATATTGCACAGCAGCCGGCGGAAGTATTCATGACGGGGATATGAGATGAGAGCGTGGGCATCAGTCATGATACCGATGAAGCGCGACAGGGCACCGTCCACACAGAGTGAGCGCAGATGGCGTTGGATGACATCGTACTGGTTGTGCAGCCACCATCCGAGTCCGAACTGAATCTTCCCGGGGCAGGTTCCGTCCTGAAAGTTGCCCAGCATCGTAGCTATCATCTCGTCGGAGTTCGGATTGATGGCGAAGAGGATGGTACGCGTGAGCTTTCCCTCGCTGTTGAGCTCATTGAGGAAATGGCTCATGGCAAGGGCTGTGCTGAATTCGCCGATGCTGTCGTAGCTGATGTTCGAACCTAACTTGTCAAACATCAGACTGTTGTTGTCGCGGATGGCTCCGCAATGATACTCCTGGGCCCATCCTGAATCGTAGTCCATCTCCGACATTCGGGTCAAGAAACAGTGTTTGTACTGATGAATCTCGAACTGACTGAGGGTCTGCCCCCGCATGGCCTTTTCGAAGATAACCTCTATCTGAGAGCTGGTGTAGTGCTCGTCGTAGAACTCCTCGATGTTGTGGTCGGAAAGCCGGCAGTCGTTGGCGGCAAAATAGTCGTGACGGCGCTGCAGGGCTTCCATCAGATCGTCGAAGTGAGTCACATTCACTCCTGCTGTATCGCCGAGCTTGCGCACATAGGCCGCAAAGTCACGTTGCTCAATATTCATGGCCCGGTCGGGACGGAAGGTGGGGAGCATACGCAGGTCGGTACAGTTCTCCTTCATCAGTCTATGCCAGCGCAGGTCGTCGGTGGGGTCGTCGGTAGTGCAGAAGGCCTTGACGTTGTAGCGCCGCAACAATCCCCGGGCCGAGTACTCGGGACGCCGGAGCAAGTCGTTACAACGGTCGTAAACCTCGCGGGCATTGTCCTTATTCAATAATTGGGTAATACCGAAAGCCGAATAAAGCTCAAGGTAGGTCATGTGGTAGAGGGGAGTACAGATGGTGTAAGGTACTGTCTCAGCCCACTTCTCGAAGCGCTCCCAATCGGAGACTTCGTGACCGAAACAATATTTTTCCTTTACTCCATTGGTACGCATGGCCCGCCGCTTATAGATATCGTCATCTATCCACAGCTCCGTGAGACTGCTGAACTGCCGGCCGGTGGCCACAGCCTCGGGACTGATGTGACTGTGATAATCAAAGATGGGCATTTTGGCCGCATAATTCGTATAGAGGGACTCTGCTGTCGGTGTGTCGAGCATGAAATCCTTTCCCATGAACTGTTTCATTGCTTCTTTCATTGATGCTGCAAATGTAAGCAAAATAATCCAATTATACCTTGTAAACAGGGGAAAAAGATGGAGGAAGCGTGCAGGCAACTTAACAAGACTTAACCCTCATCTGTTTACCGCTATACCCAAGAATAAGTAACTTTGCAAGAGTGAAAGAACCCGAGAAGCTTGGAGCTCGCAAAACTATTGCGGAAAGCCGAAGCTGCCGGCCAAAAGAGAATGGAAGAGAATGAAACGAACCATACGCAAAGCCACCCGCTCCGACCTCCCCACAGTACTCGAACTCATAGTCTCAGGGCGCAGGATAATGCTTGAGAATGGCAATCCCACTCAATGGGGAAACAGCCGTCCCTCTGCCCGTCAGATAGAGGACGACATCGCTTCGGGACACAGCTATCTGCTCTTGGAAGACGGAAAGGCCATTGCTACTTGGGCATTAATCCCGGGACCCGATGCCACATATGCCAAGATTTACGAAGGACATTGGACCGACTCTACTCTACCCTACTATGTGATTCACCGCGTGGCGAGTCTTCCGGAGTATCACGGTGTTATGAACTCAATCCTCGACTACAGTTTCAGCCTGACCGACAATATCCGTATTGATACCCACCGCAATAACTTCATCATGCAACGATGCCTTCACAGCTACGGCTTCGACTATTGCGGAATCATCCACCTGGAGGATGGCGACGAGCGCCTTGCCTACCAGAAGCTGTTCTCACGCTGACAGCCCCTCTCGCAGTCTGTTGACCTTCATTCAAGTTCCGCAAGCGCTTATGCTCTTTCTGAGTGGTAGTTTCTTGCTTGTAGGCATCGATTATTTTCGGGGCAGGAAAGCTTCGAATGGAGAGAGTGTGCAATGGAAAACTTTGATTTTTGATACGGAAAAAGGTGCGTTAAATAATGCTAACGCTAACCGAATCCTTTACAAACAAAAATCTCGAAATAGAGAAAATCAAAGTGCTTTGAGAGCCTTTTTTGAGCGCTTTTCGCTCGAGATCGGACCTCGAGGGC
>OMVH01000277.1 GCA_900314365.1 uncultured Prevotella sp.
TATATATATTTAACGGACTCATTTTGCAGCCCTTGCTAAAAGACTGAGTAGTTACAAAGCAAGGACGTTACTGTTAAATAACAATAATATCCTATATTTCCCCTTTCGTATGACCGACATTCATTCTCAAAGAGACGTGTACTGCTCGTCGTAAGCAATTGTGTGGAGAGGCGAAGGCGCTATCAAGCTTCCCGTCTCGTCGCGCAACTTAGCCTCAGGACTGGTTCCCGTAGCAGCTGAATCTTTGCATTTCAAGGTCAAAGGGACTGATGATATTGTGTTTTTGCCCTATTTTGAAATTCAGGAGAAGGACTTTACTTGCTCCCTTCTGTTGACCGGAAGATAGTTCTTTAATCAGTAGCCGCATTTCCAGCCATATTCTGTTAATACAGGAGAGCCGCGATTCTCTGGACTTATCCGGAGTAATCGCGGCTCTCTTGTCGTTTATGTTTGAAGCATTACTTGTCTTCCACAGCAGCCTGGGCTGCGGCGAGACGTGCTATGGGCACGCGGAAGGGAGAGCAGCTCACGTAGTCGAGTCCTGCACGGTGGCAGAATTTCACTGACGAGGGCTCGCCGCCATGTTCTCCGCAGATACCGCACTTGAGGTCGGGACGAGTTGAGCGTCCCTTCTCCACAGCCATCTTGATAAGCTGTCCGACACCGCGCTGGTCGAGCACTTGGAACGGGTCGACATCCAGAATCTTCTTCTCCAGATAAGAGGGCAGGAAGCTTGCGATATCGTCGCGGCTGTAGCCGAAGGTCATCTGGGTGAGGTCGTTGGTACCGAAGCTGAAGTATTCAGCCTTTTCTGCGATGAGGTCGGCGGTGAGAGCTGCGCGAGGCACCTCTATCATCGTACCCACCTTGAACGGAATCTCCACCCCTTCTTCGGCGAAGAGCTTATTGGCAGTCTCGTGAATAACTTTCTCCTGCGCGTCGAGCTCATTGACGATGCCCACCAACGGTACCATGATTTCGGGATGTGGGTCGAAACCTTCTTTCTTCAGCTGAATGGCTGCGCCGAGGATAGCGCGCGTCTGCATGGCTGTAATTTCGGGGAAGGTGTTGCCCAGACGGCAGCCGCGAAGTCCCAGCATAGGATTGTGCTCGCTCAGGCTCTGCACGCGATCCTGGATGACCTTCACGCTCACGCCCATTTCCTTGGCCATGATTTCCTGACCTTTGAGATCGTGGGGAACGAACTCGTGCAAGGGCGGGTCGAGCAGACGGATGTTTACGGGCATACCGTCCATGACTTTCAGAATGCCGTAGAAGTCCTGCTTCTGATAGGGCAGCAACTTGGCCAGTGCCTTCTCGCGTCCCTCCTTCGTCTTTGCGAGAATCATCTCGCGCATAGCCTTGATTTTCTCGTTCTCGAAGAACATGTGCTCCGTACGGCAGAGTCCTATACCGACGGCACCGAAGTTGCGGGCCACCTCTGCGTCGTGTGGAGTGTCGGCATTGGTGCGAACGACCAAACGTGTGTATTTGTCGCAGAGTTTCATCAGGTCGGCAAAGTCACCGGTAACCTCAGCAGGACGTGTCTTCACTTCACCGTAGTAAACTTCGCCCGTGGAGCCATTGAGAGAGATGTAGTCGCCCTCATGGAGCACTGTACCGTCGATTTCCACCGTGCGGCTCTTGTAGTCCACATTGATTGCCCCGGCACCGCTGACGCAACATTTGCCCATACCGCGTGCAACCACGGCTGCATGAGAGGTCATACCTCCACGGGCCGTGAGAATGCCTTCGGCGGCATTCATGCCGGCAAGGTCCTCAGGACTGGTCTCAAGTCTCACCATCACCACTTGCTTTCCGTCGTCGTGCCAGTTGGCAGCGTCGTCGGCGAAGAACACAATCTGTCCGCAGGCTGCACCGGGTGAAGCGGGAAGCCCACGTGTGAGCACACGAGCCTCAGCTTGAGCTTCCTTGTCGAATACGGGATGGAGCAGCTCATCCAGCTTGTTGGGATCGCAGCGCTCCAAAGCTGTCTTCTCGTCAATTTGTCCTTCGCGGAGCAAATCCATGGCAATCTTCACCATGGCCGTGCCCGTGCGCTTTCCGTTGCGTGTCTGGAGGAACCAGAGATGTCCTTCCTGCACCGTGAACTCCATGTCCTGCATGTCGTGATAGTGCTTTTCGAGCTTGTCCTGAATGTCGTTGAGCTGCTTGAATATCTCTGGCATAGACTCTTCCATGGAAGGATATTTCGTACGGCGAGTCTCCTCGTCGATGCCCTGCTGACGTGCCCAGCGGAGCGACCCTTCCTTTGTAATCTGCTGGGGAGTGCGGATACCTGCCACAACATCCTCACCCTGCGCATTGACAAGATACTCGCCGTTGAAGCGGTTCTCGCCTGTAGCAGCGTCGCGTGAGAAGCATACGCCCGTGGCGCTCGTGCTGCCCATATTGCCGAAAACCATTGCCATAACGCTCACGGCAGTGCCCCATTCCTGAGGTATTCCCTCCATCTTGCGGTAGAGGATGGCGCGCTCGTTCATCCAGCTGTCGAAGACGGCGCAGATGGCTCCCCACAGCTGGTCCATCGGGTTTGTAGGGAACTCCTTGCCGGTCTGCTTGAGGATAGCCTCCTTGAAGCGCACAACGAGCTGTTTAAGCTCGTCGACGTTCAGTTCGTTGTCGAGCCTGATGCCGCGCTGCTTTTTCACATCCTGGATGATGGCCTCGAAGGGATCGATGTCGTCCTTGCTTGCAGGTTTCATCCCAAGCACCACGTCGCCGTACATCTGCACGAAGCGGCGGTAGCTGTCATAAGCAAAGCGCTCGTTGTTGGTTTTGCGGGCCAGTCCCACCACGACCTCGTCGTTGAGTCCGAGGTTAAGGATGGTGTCCATCATTCCAGGCATGGAGGCACGGGCACCGGAGCGGACACTTACCAACAGCGGGTTCTCGGCATCACCGAATTTGGAGTTCATGAGTTTCTCCACGTGTTTCACTCCATTCTCCACGTCGTTCTTGAGCAAGGCCACTACGTCTTCACGCCCTTTCTCAAAATACTCGTTGCATACGTCGGTAGTAATGGTAAAGCCAGGAGGCACCGGAATTCCGATGCGGTTCATCTCAGCACAGTTAGCACCTTTACCACCAAGAAGATTTCGCATTTCTGCATTCCCTTCGGCCTTTCCGTTACCGAAGAGATAGACCCTTTTCTCACTCATTTTTTGGAATTAAAGCTTTAATAAATTGATTTTTCTGCAAATATAAAGTAAATGCCACAAACTACAAAATAAAACTCCAACATTTTGCAACCTTGACTTGACATTTTTGCTTGTTAGCGCAAACAAGCCTACTTTTGGGCTTTGGTTTGTTGTGCTTATTGGCCACATTGATATATGTTCGGTTCTGCTCACGGATTGTTCATGTTAAGCAGAAACTGTTTGCATGCAGTGGCCTCTCAGTGCGGAGCTTCATTATTAGGGTGTTCCATATGGTGTACCTCTTCGACGTTTTGTTAAGTTGTTGCAGAGATGTAGTCAAACTGTTAGCCGTTTGTCTACCAATTGTTGTCCGTTTGTCTAACTCCGAATTCATAGCTCTCTTGATGACCTCCAAATTTTCACTGAGATAGAATCAGTCAGAGCAGGTGCCGCAGATTGGTAGGTTAGAGTCCGTCCTCAAATATCCACTGCAGGGCGCGGATATGTATGTTAGAGTCCGTCCTCAAACATCCACTGCAGGGTGAAGCTATGTAGGTTAGGTCAGTTCTCAAATATCCACTGCAGGGCGCGGCTAGGTAGGGTTGGTCCGTTCTCACATATCCACTGCAGGGCGCGGCCCTTGTGGCCGTCCGCAAGCTGCGAATGTAGAATGGATTTCCTGTTCGCCCGTAGGATGCG
>OMVH01000276.1 GCA_900314365.1 uncultured Prevotella sp.
CAAAATATGCCCGTATTTTGGCACTTTCGCGTTCTTTTTTATTTACAAACTTTCTCGCGACCTTTGATTTTTGATACGCTTTTTGAGGCCTGAGCCAAACCAGTGTGCAATGAAATTTCCACATCAGGAAGAGATAGTCCGTTCACCCTTATGCACAAGAACACGCATTGATGCACTCATTTTTTATCTAAAAAGTTTGCGATTTAAGAATTTAGTATTTACTTTTGCATCGTATAGAAATCATGTTGCCTGAACCAAGAAAGTAAGGGCGCTGAAACACAATGACACTCAATATGAAACAGAAACCAACAGTAACACTGAAGAATCTCAATAAAGGCAACGTATGGGATTTGCAGGAGAACGACCTCTTCAGACTTTGGGAGTCGGCAAGCAAGAACGCTGACCTCAAGGACAACATGCGTCACTACTTCGACATCTTCCACACGGCCTTCGAGATAGAAGAGGTGAAAGTAGACAAGCCCGAAGTAATCAAGAAATATGAAGCCAGGGGCTTCAAGACTTCTCTGGTGGCCAAGGACGACGGCGCCAAGGTGAAGTGGGCTGTAAAGAAGCGGCCCATACAGCGCGTCACCGACCTCACCTATGAGAACATACGCCACATCTCAGCCGCCAAGCTCATGGAGATTCTCGACCGCAACTTCGGCGGTGGATGGGAGTCGCTTCCACAGAGCATTCAGGACATTATTGAAAGTGGCTTCGACATCAGTACTACCACACTACCGCAGGACCGGTTGAAAAAGCCGGGCGGCATGTATGAGAAGAAGGTCAACGACGGCTTCGAGGTGCTGGAGATTCCCAAGGGCACATGGGCCGAAGCCATCTTTGCCAAAGCCAAACCTATGGTGGAAGCACCGAAACCGGAACCGGAGGAGAAACCACGGCCCACGGACAACGATGAAGCCGACGACGACAACGACTTGCAGGACGAGCCCGCTGACGACTATAATGAGGATGAGGACGAGGACGATTTCGACGACGACAAGCTCACGGAAGATAGCTATCGCACGACATACGAAGAGAATCCTGAGGACCTCGACCTCGAGGCTGAGGATGTGAGCGATGATGGTGACTATGAGTAAGCCACAGACTACGACATAAACTACAAGCCGGAACCTTCCTACCGATATACACACGCGGAAAGGCTTCCGGCGCTTTCTTTCTACTTCTGTACACAAGTCAAAGCCATTGCAGAAGCAGTCTGAGCCCCGGAAAACACGGGGCGGAAGAACATCTTATATAAATCGAAAAGGCTGTCGGAGTAAAACTCCAACAGCCCCGATCATATACTTACCTTCTAGGATTACTCCTTTACAGGTCGTATTATGGCAAGTTTGGGAAGAAAGCAGAAACAGTGCCCTTTTCAAGAATTATCAGAGTGCTGAAGCCGACTGGAAAGTTCACGACTTTTGTAAATTCCTTTCTTAGAGACTCAACCTCATTTTCTTCTGCCAAGCACAAGGGTTAACCAATCATATATCAGACCTTTGCGAATGAAATAGCGACGGTTTTTCTCTGCTTTCAATTACAAATTTAGTAATTATTTTTCAACGTTGTTATGCCTCCTTCTATTATTTATATTAATTAAACAGTTGTTAAGAAAAATGACAAACACAACGGTCACTTCACCCCTTCGATAGGGAGTAAAGACTCAAGTACCTTTCCCAGCAGAAAGAATCAAAAAAAGTGTATGTCCATGATGACGGCTCCACCAGCCTCCCGGTTGAGTTTGGCCACAAGCTGCGAGCGCATCATTGTCAAGTCCTGTCTGAGAGCAGGATTGGTGATTTTCACAAAGAGCGTCTGATTCTTGATGAATTTCTGAGTCGTGTAGCGTGCGGCTATCTTCCCAGCTACCTTTTCCCAGGCATCAATAAGCCGACGCTGCTTCAGGGGCAACTCAAGACCTTCGTCCCTCAGCAGCTTCTGCAGAATGAGCGAGAGGCTTTCCGGATAACGCTTAAACATGTGGCCCCTCCGATTTTAAGTTGATGTCGCCATGATCGACGGCAAAGAGTTTGTAGTCGGCAAAACCGGCTGAAAGGATGCGGTCAAGATGGTCGCGATTGGTATCGGTAATGAATATCTGTCCGAAATTGCTGCCCGAAACGAGCTTCACAATCTCTTCTACCCGATGAGCATCCAACTTGTCGAAGATATCGTCGAGCAGCAGAAGGGGCGTCGTGGCCGAGGATGTTCGTCTGAGGAAGTCGAACTGGGCAAGCTTCAGAGCCAAAGCAAAGGTCTTGTGCTGCCCTTGCGAGCCCTCGCGCTTGAGCTGATAGCCACCTACCATCAGTTCAAGGTCGTCACGGTGGACACCATGCAGCGAGTAGCCCATGATGCGATCCTTAGGACGTCCGCCGCGGATGATGTCAAGCAGAGGGCCACGCTGACAGTGCGACACGTAGTTGATACCCACTTCCTCAGCTCCTTGCGAGATACGGGAATAAATTTGCTGGAAGACGGGGATGAACTCTTTTACAAACGCACTGCGCGCTGCGAACACAGCCTCTCCCGACCTTGCCATCTCCTCCTCCCACACGTCGAGCAGCGACGCATCAGGCTCTTCCTCCTGACGAAGCAGCGCATTTCGTTGCTGCAGGGCCTTGTTGTAGCGCGTAAGCGAATCTATGTAGGGATGGTCGAACTGCGAGATGACCATGTCCATGAGCTTTCTGCGCTCCTCACTTCCTCCCTCAATGAGACCGCTGTCGGAAGGAGATACAAAGATTAAGGGAATGAGACCGATATGCTGTGAAAGGCGCTTGTACTCCTTCTGGTTGCGCTTGAAATGCTTCCGCTGCCCACGCTTCATGCCGCAGTAGATATGCTCCTCGTCGCCCGACTCATTAGAATAGTTGCCTTCAAGCACGAAGAAATCGGCTTCGTGGTTCAGCACCTGAGAGTCAATGGGGTTGAAAGCAGAACGGCAGAACGAGAGATAGTAGATGGCATCAAGCAGATTAGTCTTTCCCACACCATTGGGACCAATGAATCCGTTCAGCTTCGGAGAGAAGACAAGGTCGGAGGAACGGATGTTCTTGAAGTTTATTATGCTGAGTCGTTGAAGAATCATGTAAGAAGCGGGAACAAATTTCGTCGATTGCAAAGTTACGCCTTTTCAGCGAAGGAACGAAAAAAGTAGCAAATAAATTTCACAGAATGATAGAAAATAAGTAACTTTGCCTCCCAGTAGTCATCATGCCTTGTGCTGGCAACGACAAGACTACGGAATCATCAACGGAACGAAAATAAAAACAAATAACAACAATGTCACAAAAGAAAGAACAGGGCACTTTCGATGCTAACGAAGCCCTCGGCAAGTCGGAGGCCTTCTTCGACAAGCACAAGAAGCATGTAACAATCGTCATTTTAGCTTTAATCGTTATCATCGGTGCCATATTCGGCTACCGCGCCTGGAACGCCAGCCGCGAGGATAAGGCAAGCACTGAGCTTGGTAAAGCACAGGAATACTTCCAGAACGAGATGTTCGACAAAGCACTCAATGGCGACGGTGCCGGCTCCAAAGGCTTTGCTGCAATAGCCGACGACTACAGTGGTACCGACGCAGCCAACCTTGCAAACCTCTATGCAGGCCTTTGCTACGCCAACCTTAACAAATGGAAGGAAGCCCAGCAGTATTTGGAGAAATACGACACGTCCGACGACGCTGTCGTGAGTCCTGCCGCAGTAGCAGCCCTCGGCGACGCTGATGCCCATCTCGGTAAGCTCGACGACGCTGTGAGCAAATTCAAGAAAGCAGCCAAGATGGCTGACAAGCAGGCTGCCGACGATGTAAACTTCTCATTCTCGCCTACCTACCTCCTCAAGGCCGGTATGATACTGGAGAGCCAGGGTAAAAAGGACGAGGCTCTGAAGATTTACCAAGACATTAAGGATAAATATGTCAATGCCCAGATTGTCCAAAGCACTGAGATTGACAAGTATATTGAACGCGCTTCCAGATAATGTCAACAGCACTGCACAATCTCTCCGACTACAATCCGGCAAGCGTCCCCGACGCCAGTAACATGTGCTTCGGCATTGTCGTGTCAGAATGGAATTGCGAAATTACCAATGCTTTGCTCGAAGGAGCGGTGAAAACGCTCCAGGAGCACGGCACGCTGCCTGAGAATATCCACGTGAAGCGTGTACCGGGAAGCTTCGAGCTTATCTACGGTGCACAGCAGATGACAAAAAACGATGGCTTCGATGCTGTCATCATTCTCGGATCGGTTATCAGAGGCGAGACACCTCACTTTGATTACATCTGTCAAGGTGTCACCTATGGTATCGCTCACCTTAACGCCGTACAGAACATCCCCGTCATCTATGGTCTGCTCACTACCGACAATATCGAGCAGGCTCGCGAACGGAGTGGAGGCAAATATGGAAACAAAGGTGACGAATGCGCAGTTGACGCCATAAAGATGGCAAAGTTCTGACTTGCTCTTTAGAGACCCATCCCCAAACAAATAAAAGTGATAGCATTGACAGAGCCCGAAGGCGGTTGTCATGCTACCACTCTTTTTGTTTAAGCCGCTCATTGTTCTGCTACTCTACCGTCAGTTCAAAACCGCAAGCCACTCTCAAAGCACATCAATCAAGTAAACAGCAATCTCAAAAGCAAGACTTACATGATACTACAACAATTCTTTCAGGCTTACAGCTTCAGTGAAATAATGCCAGTCATCAACGACATGTTCCCCGGAACGAAGAAATTCAGCCCACAACTACGCAAGGCTTATGATATGATGCTGGAGATGCGCCCTGTACACTCGAAGAAAATCATTAAATACACGCTCCGCAGAGATGCCGAAAGCGGCGATACCTATATGGGTGCCGACGACCGTGACTTCGACTCTCCATGGGAGGTTTGCCTTGGCAAGAATGTCAGCCGCGACAAGGGAGTTGACCTGAGCGACGTAGAAGTGGCTGCCAACTGCCTTGTGAACCTCTGTTTGCAGGGGCGCTATCCCAAGTCCTTCGAAGCCGACCACGAAGCGCTCCTCAAGGGGTAAAGCCGTGGTCACCGGTGAAACGCAAGAATGGATGTACCGAGAATATACTCCGGTACATCCATTCTTGCGCTTTTTCAATGACCGCTCCACTCTGGGAACAGCTCCATTAATTATGCCTTTACCATTATTCCTCTGAGTCTGAGTCCTGCGAAATAGTCACTTTTCCCAAGCGGGAAACCGACAGTCTCAAAGGCACATACTCGTCGCTCATCTTGTCAGGAGAGCCCACGCTGGCCGCGAAACTCAGGCAATCGCCCTCGGCCTTATCGAAGACGATACCAGTGAGTGCTCCGTCCTTGAAAAAGCTGTCAGGCACATAAGCCTTGAAATCACTCTTCTTGAACGTACGGGAGAAGAACTCGGTACCATCCTTACGCAGAATCCTCACCTTTACAGTGTTGTCATAATACTTGCCACCATAACCGTCATCGGCCAATGGCAACGACATGTCTGGCTCACGATTCGTCATAACGGTGTAGGTACTACCAAGCCATTCCACACTTTGACTGTGAGCATAAGAGTCCATCTTCTGTGTGACCTTATGCTCCACTTTCTTGGGTGCTGTCGTCATGATGTCCTTGCCTTGATCCTTCTTGCCACAGGCACCGACCAAACAACAAAGCGATGCCAACATGGCGCAACCAATCCATCTGTTCATTACTAATACCTTTAGATGAATGCAAAGTTAGTCAAATTCAGTCTCACGACAAAACAAATCCAACGTTTTCATCAAACCAAATGAACAGGGTCCAGCCTACCTGAGTGCCAACACAACAAAAGAAAGCTGGTACGGATCGCAGCTTCTCTACCGTGCCAGCCACTGCCGGAGCCGTCATCTACTTGAGCCTTTTCACATAGATGTCACGGAAGTAGACACGACTTCCATGAGCCTGAAGCTCAATTTGGTCAACAGGCGGAATGGGTTTGCTACGGTCCCAATAGTTCTCCATCACAACCTTATCCACCACTTTTACTCCGTTCAGCCACACGGTCACTTTGTCACCCACCATTTTTATCAGAAAGCTGTTCCAGGTTCCAAGCTTGTTATCAGCCACTTTCAGAGGGGTGCTCCTGTGTTTTGTGTTGTTGTAGAGACCACCGCTACCCACTTGGGCACCGACATTGACCCGCGCTGTATCCCAAATCTGCACCTGCGGCGTTCCACGCAGATAGATGCCAGCATCGGGCTCCTTTCCGGCAGGGTCCAAACGCCAGTCGACATAAAGTTCAAAATCCTTGTACTTTCCTACCGTGCAGATATTGTCAAAACCCGAACCTACATAGACGAGCTGTCCGTTCTCAACGGTCCAGTCCTTACGCATCAGCTCGTCGGCCACCTTTTGCTTCTGTGCCAATTCGCCACTACTCATGGCAGCCCTCTTGATGGGATTCTCCACGAGTCCTTTCCATCCTTTGAGCGTCTTGCCGTCGAAGATGCTCACATAGCCCGGGGATTCAGGCTTCCGTGCAAGAAATCTCTCGACCTTGCCGCGCAGATTCCCTTTCAGCAGAGGTCGGGCCTTGCGGAGCAGAGTACGCATAGCAACGCCGTCGTACTCTTTATGATTCATGGCGATAGAAGCAGCCACTGAAGCAGCTGCCCTCGAGAGCTCTGGGTCGGAGAGATAGCCTCCGGCATACATCATTGCCTGGAAAGACCCTGTACCCACCAACTGCCAAAGAGCCTCCTTGCTTTCGGCAACAGTCAGTGTCTTGGATTCCAGCTTCTCACGCAACTGAAGATAATGATTCTCGGGCGTAGGCATATAGTACTGCGCCCTTGTCTGAGTGGGCAAAGCCAAACATGCCATTGCCACACAAAGTGATAGGATGAGATGTCTTGTATTCATGATAGTATTGATTAATGACTACAAAGATATAAGTTTATTCGTTTGGATGCAAGTCATCCGCCATCTTTTTTTTCAAACAGCAAAAAGGCGCAACAGCCTTTCTCTGACCATTGCGCCTTTCATGCGTTATTACTATAGAAGATTTGGAACTTAACTGTTTCGGAACGAGAGAGCCCCATTCTCCACGTCGACCGTCACCGGTTTCTCCCTCACCACCTGTTCAGCAAGCAACTTCTTTGAGAGGTCGTTGAGGACATAGTCCTGAATGGCTCTCTTCACAGGCCGTGCACCGAACTCTGGATCGTAGCCCACATTGGCAAGATAGTCGATGGCAGCCGGCGTCCAGTTGAGTGTGAAGCCCTGCGAGGCAAGCATTCCCTTCACCTTCTCCATTTGCAACGTCACCACCTGAGCAATCTGAGGCTTCGTGAGCGGAAGGAACATAATGATGTCGTCAATACGATTAAGGAACTCGGGGCGTATCGTCTTCTTGAGCATCTCCATCACCTTTGACTTAGTCTCCTTGATGCGACTGTCGCGATTGGCATCGTTCAAGCCTTGCATCTGAGCCTGTATGTACTGGCTGCCTAAATTGGACGTCATGATGATGATGGTGTTCTTGAAGTTCACCGTACGGCCTTTATTGTCTGTGAGGCGGCCGTCGTCGAGCACCTGCAGCAGGATATTGAACACATCCGGATGGGCTTTCTCTATCTCATCAAAGAGCACCACGCTGTAAGGCTTACGCCTGACAGCCTCAGTGAGCTGTCCACCCTCATCGTAGCCAACATAGCCTGGAGGCGCACCGATAAGACGGGTGACACTGAATTTCTCCTGATACTCGCTCATGTCAATACGTGTCATCATGCTCTCATCGTTGAAGAGATATTCGGCCAAAGCCTTGGCCAGCTCCGTCTTACCGACACCGGTTGTACCGAGGAAGATAAACGAGGCAATGGGGCGTTTCGGGTCCTGCAGACCGGCACGGCTGCGGCGTACGGCATCGCTCACCGCCTTGATGGCCTCGTCCTGTCCTATGACGCGCTTGTGGAGTTCCTCTTCCATGTGGAGGAGTTTCTCGCGCTCGCTCTGCATCATCCTTGTGACGGGTATTCCAGTCCACCGGCTCACCACCTCAGCAATATCGTCGGCAGTAACTTCCTCACGCACCATAGCAGCTCCGCCCTGCGTGGCTTTCAGCTGTGACTGTATACTGTTAATGTCGTCCTGCAGACTTTTAAGCTTACCGTAGCGAATCTCAGCCACCCGCTCGTAGTTGCCTTCGCGCTCAGCTCTCTCAGCCTCGAACTTCAGGTTCTCCATCTCCTGCTTGTCCTGCTGAATCTTGTTCACGAGTCCCTTTTCGGCCTCCCACTTAGCGCGGTAGCCGTGTTCCTGCTCCTTGAGTTCAGCGATTTCCTTGTCGAGCTGCTTAATCTTCTCTGTGTCGTTCTCGCGCTTGATAGCCTCGCGTTCAATTTCCAACTGCTTGAGGTGACGCGTAATCTCATCGAGCTCCTCAGGCACAGAGTCGCGCTCCATCCTCAGCTTAGCGGCAGCCTCGTCCATGAGGTCGATGGCCTTGTCAGGAAGGAAACGGTCAGAAATGTACCTTTCCGAAAGCTTCACGGCAGCAATACAAGCATCGTCGGTAATACGCACCTTGTGATGGTTCTCATAACGCTCCTTCAGTCCGCGCAGGATACTGATGGCATCCACCTCTGAAGGTTCGTCTACCATAACGGTCTGGAAACGGCGTTCCAAAGCCTTATCTTTTTCAAAGTACTTCTGATACTCGTTGAGCGTAGTGGCTCCGATGGCTCTCAGTTCACCACGCGCCAGCGCAGGCTTCAGAATGTTAGCGGCATCCATGGCACCTTCACCGCCACCTGCACCTACAAGGGTATGAATCTCGTCGATGAAGAGGATGATGTTGCCGTCCGACTGGCTGACTTCCTTGATAACGGCTTTCAGCCGCTCCTCGAACTCACCTTTATACTTGGCTCCGGCAAGCAGAGCACCCATATCGAGCGAATAGACTTGTTTGTTCTTCAAGTTCTCCGGTACGTCGCCACGGACGATACGCTCAGCCAGCCCCTCAACTATGGCCGTCTTACCCGTACCAGGCTCACCGAGCAGGATAGGGTTGTTCTTGGTTCTACGCGAGAGAATCTGCAGCACACGCCTTATTTCCTCATCACGTCCAATCACCGGATCGAGCTTGCCGGCACGTGCGTCGGCCACGAGATTGCGGGCATATTTGGAGAGTGCCTGATAGTTTTCGTCGCCACTCTGGCTTTGCACCTTCTGGCCTTGCCTCAGTTCAGCGACAGCCTTGCGCAATTCTTCCTCCGTGACACCCGCGTCCTTAAGGATGCGGCCTGCGGTGTTGCTCACGCTCAGCAGGGCCATCAACATAGGCTCCACACTCACAAACTGGTCACCCATCTTCTGAGAGATGTCGAGCGTACGCTGGAAGACGGCGTTGGTATCATTGCTCAAATAGGGCTGACCTCCCGATACTTTGGGGAGATGGCTTATTTCGCTTTGCACCAACGTCTCCACCTGCGGGAGGCCCACTCCAAGCTTCTGGAAGATGTAGTTCACCTCATCCCTGGCTTTCACGATAATGCCCTGCAGCAGATGCACTGGCTCCACTGCTTGCTGTCCGGCACGCTGCGCAGTATTCACAGCCTCCTGAACAGCCTCCTGGGCCTTAATGGTAAAGTTGTCAAATGTCATATATTAATCTCCTTTCTTTCATGTTTAACACCCTTTCTCTCTCAAAACCCGGGCCAGTACGCCCAGCAAGACAGAATGACAGGAAGAGGCAGACAACATGACAGTCCGAACTATCATTTTCCCATACTTCGACTAAGGCTGAAAACATCGGGAATAATAAGCCGCGGCATCAAAATCCAACACTGCCCTGTCAATTGAAAAGCGGAGAAGCAGCAGCCTTCAAGACTCTGTTCCCCGCTCATTTCTGCCGCCATGCTACGGCTCACACACACCACCGAGGAAGCTCATGTCAGGTAGCTCCCTACGGATTATGCAGCATGGACTTTAAGCTTAAAGCTTGCGCTCGCCTATCAGTTTCATGAAGACACTACGGTTGAGCATACTTGTCTGCGATTCATCTACTGTGACTGAAGCCTCGACAAGCTGCATGAGCAACTGCTTCTTCTCGGACGAATAGTAGCCGAAAGAATAAGAGTTGTAAACGTAGAAGTAGACGTTCACCTTATGAGTAATACCGTCGTAGGTGAGGTCGAATGTCAGGTTGTAAGGATTGAGAAGGAATGTCGGAGGTGTCGACTTGGTGTAGTAGGTCTGGCATTTTACCTGAGTAGTACCGACCGACATCAAGGCCCTCTTCAGCGTTGAGTCGTTCACGCTCTGTGCCAAAGGCTCCATGGGGAAATTACTGATGATGAGCGTAGAGTCTGTGCTGATGTCCCATCTGACGTCCATTGTATCGGTGGCCGCAGTTCCCCAATCGTTATCGCCCTTGGTGAAGACCACCTTACCGCTGTAGATACCCTGTACAGCCGCAAAGGCAGCTTGGTGCTCCTCTGGGGTGATGGGATCTTCACCATCATCGTTACCGAGGCATGAACTAAGACTAAACACGCTCATGAACATGAGCGCGAGGCTGAGAAAAGATAATTTTTTCATTTTTTTGTAGATGATTTTTATGTTACTACCTTGTAAATGCACCACTACCGGAAACCTTGCACGGCAGAGAGAACTTTTTTTGAAGAAAATTTCGTTCTCCCCTCTCCTACTCTTTAACGCACAAGAAAATGCACAGGAAATATATTGTCGGAAAACACAGGAAAAGACATGATGCTGACACAAAGTGTTTTCGTGGTTTTGGTAATCCCAAGAGTCTGAATGAGCGTATAGCGAAGAGTTGATTCAAGGGAATCCCGCAAGATAGATAACTGCT